>NZ_FAOZ01000016.1 GCF_001536285.1 Parafrankia irregularis
GGGTACGTCTGCCGTATCCCGTCGAGGGCACCTGTAACACCGTCAAGCTCCTGGTCAACGGCCACAGTTACGAGTTTCGGGTCCGGTCGAGTAACAGCAACGGTGAGGCGGGCTACTCCAACTCCGCCACCACCGTGGCAGGCTCCTAGCGCCCCAGGGACCTGCCGATCGACTACGAGGGAAGCCCTGGCGGCCACCGGAACCGAGCCTGCCTCTACGCCGACCCGTCAGCTCCCATCAGTCGAACAGGGCGCTGACGGATTCGCCGTTGTGGATGTGGCGGATGGCGTCGGCGAGCGCCGGGGCGACGGACAGCACGGTGAGCTTGGAGAACTGGTCGGCCGCCGGCACGGGGACCGTGTTGGTGCAGACGATCTCCGTGACGTCGGGTTGGTCGCCGATGCGCTTGAGCGCGCCGTTCGCGAAGAGACCGTGCGTGCAGGCGACCCGGATGGACCCGACGCCGATCTCGCGCAGGCGCTCCAGCAGTTCGAGCACGGTGCTGCCCTGGGCGATCTCGTCGTCCAGGATGATGATGTCGCGGCCCGCGACGTCGCCGATGACGGCGCTGATCGCGACGCGGTCGTCGGCGAAGCGCTGCTTGGCGCCGGCCGCGACCGGCACGCCGAGGCGCCGGGCGAACCGCGCCGCCTCCTTGGCGTTGCCGAGGTCGGGGGAGACGACGGTCGTGTTCGACAGGTCGTTTCGCTGGAAGTGCTGGGCGAGCTCGCGCAGCGCGTGCAGGTGGTCGACCGGGACGCTGAAGAAGCCGTGCACCTGCGGTGAGTGCAGGGTCATCGCGAGGATGCGGCTGGCGCCGGCGGTGACCAGCAGGTCGGCGACGAGCCGGCCGCCGATCGAGATCCGCGGTGTGTCCTTCTTGTCGGACCGCGCGTAGGAGTAGTGCGGCATGACGACGGTGATCCGGGCGGCGGAGGCGCCGCGGGCCGCGTCGAGCATGAGCAGCAGCTCGACCAGGTTCTCCTGAACGGGCTTGATCAGCGGCTGGATGATGAAGATGTCCCGCTCACGGCAGTTCGCCTGCAGCTGTACTTCGAGGCAGTCGTTGGCGAAACGGTCGACGCGGACCGGCGAGAGCGGAACATCGAGATGGCCGCAGACTTCCTCCGCGAGCTGGTGGTGCGCACTTCCGCTGAACACGGCGATCTCTCGCACAGGGCACTCCCGTCGGCTCCGGCTACGGCGGATCTTCGCTGCCGGCGTCATCCTATGAGGGCGATCCCGGCGACCTGATCCGCCGCGGGCCTGCGGGCCTGCGTGCCCGTGTGCCCGCGGGCTCCGGTTCCACCGCCGGCCCACCGCATGTGCGGCCCACCACTGGTGGCTTCAGCTGGTGAGGCCGGATTCGTACGCGAAGATCACCAGCTGGGTGCGGTCCCGCGAGCTGGTCTTGGCCAGCAGGTTGGTCATATGGGTCTTGATCGTGCTGGTGGCCAGGACCAGGTCGGCGGCTATCTCGGCGTTGGACATTCCCCTGGCGACCCGGGTGAGGACGTCCCGTTCGCGATCGGTGAGCGTGTTCAGGAGCAGACGGGACGGGCTGGGCTCGGGGGCGTTCCCGTCGGCCGGGGGCGTGGCGGTGAACCGGTCGATGAGACGGCGGGTGGCCGCCGGGCTGAGCAGGGCGTCGCCGGCCGCCACAACGCGGATCGCGGTCAGCAGGTCCTCGGGCGGGGCGTCCTTCAGGAGGAAGCCGCTGGCACCCGCCCGCAGCCCGGCGAAGACGTACTCGTCCAGGTCGAACGAGGTCAGGATGATGACGCGGGTCGCCGGCCGCGCGGTGATCCTGCGGGTGGCGTCGATGCCGTTGACCCCGGGCATGCGGACGTCCATGAGGACGACGTCGGGATGGATCTCGGCGGCCATGCGCACGGCCTCGGCGCCGTTGCTCGCGGCGCCGACGACCTGCATCCCCGGTTCCGTGTTCAGCAGCGCCGCCAGCGACACCCGTAGAAGGGCCTGGTCGTCGGCGAGCATGACCCGGATCATCGACGGGACCCGCCTGGCACGGCCGGATAGGGGAGCCAGGCTTCCACCCGCCAGGTGTCCTGGGGCTCGGGCCGGGCCGTCAGCGTGCCGCCGTGGAGGTGCGCCCGATCTCGCATGCCGGGAATGCCCTGGCCTTCGGCGCCCGCGCCGTCGGCGGCGGCGGGGCCCGGATTGGTGACGCGCATGCGGACACCGTCGGCCTCGTGGGCGATCTCGACGGTTGCCGATCTCGTGGCGGCGTGCTTGACCGCGTTCGTCAGCGCTTCCTGGACGATGCGGTAGGCAGCCACGTCGGCACCTGCGGCGAGCGCGACCGGGGACCCGTGGATCATCAGCTCGGTGCGCAGGCCGGCGGCCGAGGCGGCGGCCACCAGATCACCCAGGTCGGCCAGGCCGGGCTGAGGTGCCAGACCGTCGGTGTCGTCCCCGCGCAGGACGCTCATCAGGCGACGCATCTCCTCGAGAGAGAGGCGGCCGGTCTGCTCGATCGTGTTCATCACCTCGTGCAGGGGATCGTCGGGCGCTGACCGGAGGCGGGCTATGCCGGCCTGGACGGTCATCAGGGTCACCCCGTGGGCGACGACGTCGTGGAGCTCGCGGGCGATGGTGAGGCGTTCGGCGACGAGCCGGCCCTCGGCCTCGGCTTCCGCCCGACGGCGTTGCTGCTCGGCGAAGGCGGTCATCCACACCCGGCGCTGGCGGACGGTCTCGGCGAGCACACACGGCGGCACCGCGACGATCAGCGGGACCGCCACGAGCTGGAGCGGGGTCATGCCGTCCTGGGTGAGCACGATCGCCTGGGCGAGCAGCCAGGTGGCGAACCCGGTGACGACGGCCGCGCGCCTCGACCGGACGGCTGCCGAATACGAGGCCAGCATCCAGGCGGCGGCCTGCATGGTGGTGTCCAGTTCGAGCACGTACAGGTAGGTGACGGCGTTCGTCCAGATCAGGACGGGTACCGGGTACCTGCGGCGCAGCAGAATCGGCGCCGTGACCAGGAGCAGGGCCGGGATCAGAGCGGGCTCGTGGTCGCCATCGGCAGCGATCACCGCGAGCAGCACGATGGCGACCGCGTCCAGGGCCACCCAGTGCCACGGCCGCAGCTCGATCACACCGCGACGGTAGCTGCTCCGAGCGCGGAACACCTCCTACCACGGTCGGAACCGTGATCGGCACCGTGGGCGGAAGCGGGCCGGGTGCCGGATCGGCGACCGTGCTGGCAAGGAGGTAGAACATGATCGAAGTAACCGGACTGGTGAAGCGCTACGGCGCGGTCGCGGCCGTCGACGGGCTCACCTTCACCGTCCAGCCAGGTCGCGTCACCGGGTTCCTCGGGCCGAACGGCGCGGGCAAGTCCACCACGTTGCGTCTGATCCTCGGCCTCGACCGGGCCACCGCGGGCCGGGCACTGATCGCCGGCCTGCCGCTGCGCGAGCTCGCGCGGCCGATCACCCGGGTCGGCGTTCTGCTGGATGCCTCGGCGGTGCACGCGGGTCGTTCGGCCCGATCGCACCTGCGGGCGATCGCGGCGGCGGGCGGCATCGGTGATCGCAGGGTCGACGCCTGCCTGGAGCTGGCGGGCCTGAGCGCGGTGGCCGGCCGCCGGATTCGCGGGTTCAGCCTGGGCATGCGACAGCGACTCGGCATCGCCGCGGCCCTGCTCGGGGATCCCGACGTGCTGCTGTTCGACGAGCCGGTCAACGGGCTCGACGCGGAGGGCGTCCAGTGGGCGCGCACGCTGATGCGCGACCTGGCCGCGCAGGGGCGGACGGTCTTCGTCTCGTCTCATCTGATGGCCGAGATGCAGAACACCGCCGATCACCTCGTCGTGATCGGCCGTGGCCGGCTGCTCGCCGACGTTCCCATCGGCGAGCTGATCGCCACGGGCCTGCTCGAACTGCGCGTGCCCGAGCCGGACACCGGCACGGTGGTGGGCCTGCTCGCCGAAGCCGGCGGTGACGTCGCCGCCGACCAGAGCGGGCTGGTCGTCCGGGGCCTCGACGCCGATCAGGCGGGTGAGCTGCTGCGTGCGGCCGGTGTCCGGGTCACGCATCTGGCCCAGCGCCGGTCCTCCCTGGAGGAGGCCTACCTGGCACTCACCGGTGAGTCCGTCGACTACCGCGCGCCTCGTGCGCGGGAGGAGGCTCGATCGTGATCAGGTTCGTGCTGCGATCAGAGTGGATCAAGCTGGTGTCGGTGCGGTCGACCTGGTGGTGCCTCGGTGCCGCGGCGCTGCTGGTGCCGGTGTTCGGGCTGCTGACGGCGATGGCGACCGACCCGGCCGACGCCGCGGCGAGGCCCAGGGCCTGGCAGGTTGCCGAGGGCGGCTTCGATCCGCTCCAGCCGCTGAGCGGTGTGCTGCTGGCCCAGTTCGCCTTCGGCGTGCTGGGGGCGCTGACGATCACTTCGGAGTACTCGACCGGTCAGATCCGCGGCTCCCTCGTGACCGTCCCGCACCGGCGCCGTCTGCTGGCGGCGAAGCTCGCCGTCCTGCTCGCGGTGGTCGTGACCGTGGCCATGGTGCTCACCGTCGGAACGTTCTTCCTGACCCAGGCTGCCTACCCGGACGGGCTCTCGATCGGGCTGGGTGACGGCGGCGCCTGGAAGGCTCTGCTCGGCATCGTCGCCTACACGACGTTCATCTCGGTGTTCGGTTTCGCGGTCGGCGCAGCGGTACGCAGGACGGGGGCGGCGATCTCGGTGTTCATGTTCGTGACCTTCGTGGTGATGAGCGCGCTGCCCGCGGTGTTCCCGAGCTCGCTGCGGGAGGACGCCGGCCGCTACACCTTCCTCGGCCTGGCCGACTCGTTGACGACCCTGCAGCCGGATCCCCATCCGGGAATGCTCGCCTCCGCCGTGCTCCTCGCCGGTTACGCCACGGTCGCGCTGGCCCCGGCCCTGCTCCTGGCAGAGCGCCGGGACGCCTGACGCCGGAGCCGGACCGGCTCTTGCAGGCTGGCGCTGTCGTCGCCAGGACAGGCCTGGGTTCATCGCCCTGGGAGATACTTCCGCGTGGGTCATCCCTACGATCGCGGATGTCGGTCCAGATTCTCCGGAGGGCGTGCGGGTGGCGCGCCGAGACGAGGAGGCGCAGGGTGGCCCTCGGCGCGCGTCTGGACCGTGCGCAGCAGAGCCGGCCGAGTGTCGCGTTCCCGCTCGCGGTCGTCTACAAGTTCACCGAGGACCAGGGTGGGTACCTGGCCGCGCTGATCGCCTTCTACGGCTTCCTCTCCCTGTTCCCGCTGCTCCTGCTGCTCACCACCTGCCTCGGTTTCGTGCTGGCGGGGCACCCGGACCTGCAGGAGCAGGTGGTCAGCTCCGCGCTCAGCCAGTTCCCGATCATCGGTGACCAGCTGCGCAACGACGTCCACGCGCTGCGGGGGAGTGCCGCCGCGGTGGCGATCGGCGTCTTCGGCAGCATCTGGGGCAGCCTCGGTGTGGCCCGTGCGGTCGGCAACGCGCTGGACACGGTGTGGGCGGTCCCGCGCCGGTCCCGACCGAACCCGTTCTTCGCACGGGTGCGCAGCTTCGGCCTGATCGGTCTGCTCGGCCTCGGTGTGCTTCTGACGACCGTGCTCTCGGCGATCACGACTCGGGCGAGCGACCTGGGGACCGGCCTCGGGGTCGGCCTGCAGGTGCTGGCCGTGGTGCTCGGTCTCATCGGGAACACGGGCCTGGTCCTCGTGGCGTTTCAGCTGCTCACCGTCAAGGATGTGTCGTTCCGCCAGGTCCTGCCGGGGGCGGCGATCGCCGCCGTGGGCTGGCAGCTGCTCCAGTCTGCCGGTACCTATCTCCTGCAGTACCAGCTGCAGGGCCGGACCCAGGTGTACGGGCTGTTCGCCCTGGTGCTCGGCCTGGTGACCTGGCTGTACCTGCTCGCCGTGGTGATCGTGTTCGCGATGGAGATCAACACCGTGCGGGTCGGGCGGCTGTACCCGCGCGCGCTGCTGACGCCGTTCACGGACGACGTCGTCCTGACCGACTCGGACCGGCGCGTCTACACCGCGTACGCGCAGGCCGAGCAGTTCAAGAGCTTCCAGAAGGTGGACGTCTCCTTCGACCAGGATCCGCCCATGGAGCTGACCCACGCGATGCGCACCACGGGGACCTGCCGCCGATTCCGGCCGGACCCGGTGCCTGACGACGTCCTGGTCGAGGCGTTCGACGCGGCCCGGTTCGGGCCGCAGGGCGGGAACCGGCAGCCGGTGCGGTTCGTCGTCGTGCGCGATCCGGAGCGCCGCGCGGCGCTGGCGGGCCTGTACCGGGCCCGCTGGCAGCTCTACCTGGCGGCGTTGCGGGAGCGTGGGCTCACCCCGCCGCCCGACACGGATCACTTCGTGCAACACCTCGGCGAGGTGCCGGTGCTCATCGTGGTCTGCGTGGAGCTGGCGGCGCTGCATCCGACCGACACCGACCTCGGCCGGCTCAGCATCGTCGGCGGGGCGTCGGTCTACCCGATCGTGCAGAACCTCTGCCTCGCGCTGCGCGGCCAGGGTGTCGCCAGCGCCCTGACCACGCTGTTGGTCGCGGACGAGCCCGCGGTGGCCGAGCTGCTCGCGATCCCGCCCGGGTACGTCACCGCGGCGCACCTGGCGGTCGGCTACCCGGAGGCGGACTTCCCGCGCCGGCTGAGCCGCCGCCCCGTCGCCGAGCTGGTCTTCGAGGACACCTTCGGACACCCGATGGGCGACAGCCAGTAGCCCGACGGGCGACGGTCAGTGGTCTGAGTGACACTCGGGAAATGACGGCACGAGAGCATGTCAGGGTCGACGTGACCGGAATCGTGCAGGGGGTCGGCTTCCGTCCCTTTCGTTCACGGGCTGGCCACCCGGCTGGGGCTGCGCGGCGAGGTCGGTAACGACAGCGAGGGCGTCCACATCGAGCTGGACGGTGACGGCGCCGACGTCGCCGCGTTCCTGACCGCGCTGCGGGAGGAGGCCCCGCCGCTCGCGGAGATCGAAACCGTGGACGTCACGGAGTGCGTCGACCACACCGACCACCACCTCGGCGGCTCGGCCGGCCCCGGTTCCGCGGAACCGGGGGGTGGCTTCCGCATCGTCGCCAGCGATCCGGCGCGCGACGGGGGCGGGCCGCGGACGCAGGTCTGCGCCGACAGCGCCACCTGCGCGGACTGCCTGCGCGAGCTGGCCGACCCGGCCGACCGGCGCTACCAGTACCCGTTCATCAACTGCACGAACTGCGGGCCGCGTTTCACGATCATCGTGGACGTCCCCTACGACCGGCCCGCCACGACGATGGCGCCGTTCCGGATGTGTTACCGCTGCCGGGCCGAGTACGAGGACCCGGCCGATCGGCGTTTCCACGCCCAGCCGGTGTGCTGCCCGGACTGCGGGCCCTCGCTGGAGTTCCGGCCGGCGCACGGCTTCTGGCTGACCCCCGACTTCCGCCTCGGGCCGGGGTTCCGCCTCGGGGCCGGGATCCGTCCCACCACCCGCCCGGGCCAGGGGCCGTCCGACAACGCCCTGAACCAGGCAGCGGCGCTGCTGCGGGCCGGCGGGATCCTGGCGGTCAAAGGCCTCGGCGGGTACCACCTGGCCGTGCTCGCCGCCGACGAGGCGGCGGTCGCCCAGCTGCGCCGCCGCAAGCGCCGCGACGGCAAGCCGTTCGCCCTGATGGCCCGGGATCTGGCCGATGTGGAGCGGCTCTGCGTCGTCGACGAGACCGCCCGCCGGCTGCTCACCGGCCGGCGCCGCCCGATCGTGCTGCTCGACCGCCGGCCCGCACCGCCCAACGCACCCGACGGTGCCGGGACGTCCTCGTGCGTCGCGCCGTCGGTGGCCCCCGGGGTCCGGACGCTCGGGATCATGCTGCCCTACACGCCGCTGCACCACCTGCTGCTCGGGCGCCTGCCCGGTCCGATCGTGCTCACCAGCGGCAACATCTCCGACGAGCCGATCCTGTTCCGTGACGACGAGGCCCTCGCCGGGCTCGGCCGGGTCGCGGACGGATTCCTCCTGCACGACCGGGCCATCCACACCCGCCTGGACGACTCGGTCACCCGGTCGGTCCGCGGCCGCGAGGCGGTGGTGCGCAGGTCCCGCGGCTATGCGCCGGAGCCGGTGCCGCTGGCCTGGGACGTCGCCCGGCCCGTGCTCGCGTGCGGAGCGGAGCTGAAGAACACCGTCTGCCTGGCGGCGGGGCGGCGCGCGTACCTGTCCGGGCACCTCGGTGACCTGGAGAACCCGGCGACCCTGCGGTCGTTCGCCGGTGCCATCGAGCATCTGGGCAGGCTGTTCGACATCCGGCCGGAGCTGGTGGCGCACGACCTGCATCCGGAGTACCTGTCCACCAAGTGGGCGCTGGAGCAGGAACTGCCCGTCGTCGGCGTCCAGCACCACCATGCGCACATCGCCTCCTGCCTGGCCGACAACGGGCAGCGGGGGCCCGTGCTGGGGGTGGCGTTCGACGGTCTGGGCTTCGGCCTCGACGGCACCCTGTGGGGTGGGGAGTTCCTGTGGGCCGACCTCACCGGCTTCACCCGGGTGGCCCACTTCGAGCCGGTGGCGCTGCCCGGCGGGGCGGCGGCGATCCGCGCACCCTGGCGGATGGCGGCTGCCTACCTGCAGGCCGCCGGGGTGGACGACGCGGAGCGGCTCGGGGTGGCGCGGCGCAACGAGGCGTGGTGGGACGCGGTGACCAGCCTGGCCCGCGCGTGCTCGGCCACCTCGCCGGCGACGCCGTCGACGCTGGCAACGCCGGACACACCGCCCACGCCGACTCCGCTGGCGCCGCGGACCAGCAGCGTGGGGCGGCTGTTCGACGCGGTCGCCGCGCTGGTCGGCGTCCGCGACACGATCCGCTACGAGGGGCAGGCCGCCATCGAGCTGGAACAGCTGGCCGCACCCGGTGACCACGGCGCCTACCCGTCCGGGGCAGGCCGGGGAGCACTGGCCCGGGGCGCACGAGTCGGGGGAGCACCGGGCACCGACGCCCTGATCCTGTCGGGTGCCGGGCTGGTCCGGGACGTCGTGGCGGACCTGCGCGCCGGGACCACCTCGGAGGTCATCGCGGCGCGTTTCCACACCACCCTGGCCAGGCTCACCGTCGACACCTGTGTGGCGCTGCGGGAGCGGCTGTTCGGAACGGAGCCCGGCACCGTGGCCCTGTCGGGCGGCGTGTTCGCCAACGTGCGGCTCGCCGGGGAGATCGAGGACGGCCTGGCCCGATCGGGCTTCACCGTGCTGACCCATGCGCGGGTGCCCTGCAACGACGGCGGGATCAGCCTCGGTCAGGCGGCCGTCGCCAGTGCGCGCAGCCAGGAGAACCAGTCGGAAAGCCCGGCCCCGTCGTTCGCGGACACCGCCAGCACCCGGACGGACGGGTTGACCTGCCGCACCGCGTCGGTGAACTGATCCCCGTCGAAGGCCAGCCAGGGCAGCAGATCGACCTTGGTCAGCAGGATCAGATCCGCGGCCCGGTACATGTGCGGGTACTTGGTCGGTTTGTCCTCGCCCTCGGTGACCGAGGTGAGCACCACCCGGGCCGTCTCACCGAGATCGAACAGTCCGGGGCAGACCAGGTTCCCCACGTTCTCGATGAGCACCACGGAGCCCCGGTGCGGATCGAGGGCGCCGCGCCGCGGGTCGAGACGGCCGGGGCCGGGCAGCGGGTCGAGCTCGCGCAGCGCCCGGCCGACGGAAGCGGCGTCCAGATGGCAGCCGGTGCCCGTGTTCACCTGGACCGCCGGCGCTCCGGTCGCGCGGATGCGCTCGGCGTCCAGCCGTGTCTCCTGGTCGCCTTCGATCACCGCGCACTCGACGGCCCCGGTGAGACCGGGGATCGTGTGCTCCAGCAGCGTCGTCTTCCCCGAGCCCGGAGAGCTCATCAGGTTGACGGCGGCTGTCCGCCGCGCCGCCAGCCAGGCCCGGTTCTCCCGGGCGGTCTCGTCGTTTCGGGCCAGCACGTCCAGCTCCAGCCGCAGCATCCGCGTCGCGGCGCCGGCGCCGGGGCCGGTCTCGTGTGCCGACTCGTCGGTGCGGTCACACCCGCAGGTGCCACACATCAGCCCACCTCCTCATCGGCCACCTCGACCTCATCGGCCACCTCGACCTCATCGGCCGCCTCGACGTCCGCCACCTCGACCGCGACGATCCGGACCTGCTCACCGCCGGTCAGGTCGATCTCGTGGCTGCCGCACCGGCACGGCGTGAGCAGGTCGGGCAGGTCGACGTCGCGCCCGCATCGTCGGCAGTGACCCCGCCCGACCGGCTCGGTGAGCTCCAGCCGCGCGCCGGCCAGCGGTGTGCCGGCGGCGACCAGATCGAAGCAGAACCGCACCGGCTCGGTCATCACCCCGGACAATCGGCCGATCTCCAGCGCCACCCTGGTGACCCGGACGTCCGCGGGCAGCCGGTCGACGACCATGTCGACCAGGCCGACGGTGACGGAGAGCTCGTGCACCGCGCGACCGCCCGGTCAGCAGATCCGCGGCAGCGGGTCGCCCACCAGCAGGTCGACGATGCGGGTGCCGCCGAACGCCGTGTTGAGCAGCACCGTTCCCGGCGGGTCGTCGACGATCCGGCCGATCACCGTGCTCTGCGCGCCGAGCGGGTCCGCACGCAGGGCCGCGAGCGCGGCGTCGACCGCCTCCGGGGCGACGATCACCACCATCCTGCCCTCGCACGCGACGTACAGCGGGTCGAGCCCGAGCAGCTCGCAGGCACCGCGCACCTCGGTGCGGACGGGCACCGCGGCCTCGTCGACGACGACCCCGACACCGGACGCCTTCGCGACCTCGTTGAGGATCGTCGCGACGCCACCGCGGGTCGCGTCCCGCATCGCCCGCACGCCGCCACCTGCTGCGCCGCCACCTGCTGCGCCGCCGCCCGGTGCGCCGCCACCGTCCCGCGTGCCGTCACCGCCCTGCGCGTTGACGGCTGCCAGCAGGCGTGCGGTGAGGGCTGACAGCGGGGCGGTGTCGGAGCGGAGGTCGGCGCTGAGGTCAAGCTCCCCGCGGGCCAGCAGCACCGTGATCCCGTGGTCGCCGATCGGCCCCGTGACCACGACGACATCCCCCGGCCGGGCCAGTGACGCCCCGAGGTGCAGCCCCGGATCGACCAGTCCGACGCCCGTTGTGGTGATGTAGCAGCCGTCGGCCCGGCCACGCTGGACGACCTTCGTGTCCCCGGTGACGATCGACACGCCCGCGCGCGTCGCCGCCTCGGCCATCGACGCCACGATCCGGCGCAGGTCCGCGATGTCCATGCCCTCCTCGAGGATGACCGCGCAGGCCAGGTGCAACGGGCGGGCCCCGGCCACCGCCAGGTCGTTGACCGTGCCGTTCACCGCGAGATCCCCGATGTTGCCGCCGGGGAAGAACAGCGGCGTGACGACGAACGAGTCCGTCGTCAGGGCGAGGCGCTCGGTGCCGGCGGCGAACACCGCCGCGTCCTCCAGCGGTTCGAGCAGCGGGTTGCGCAGTGCCTCAAGGAAGACCGCGTCGACCAGGGTCGCCGTGGCCTTGCCGCCGGCGCCGTGCGCCGAGGTGATGTGGGTGTCGCGCAGCTTGGGGCGCCGGCGCCGAGCGGCCTCGACCCGGTCGAGGACTCCGGACGCGCCCCGGTCTACCGCCGTCATACCCGGGCCACCGCCTTCCTGGGGTCATCCTTCCTGGGGTGATCGGAGCCGACGTCATCCCCACACTGGGGGGTGGTGCCGCGGTGGCGCAGGCGCCCGAAGTTGTAGTAGGCCGCGCAGGCCCCTTCGGGGGAGACCATGCATGCCCCGATCGGGGTCTCCGGGGTGCAGCCGGTGCCGAAGACCCGGCATTCCCACGGCTTGATCACACCGGTCAGGACCTCGCCGCACTGGCAGGCCTTCGGGTCGGCGACCCGGGCACCTGGTGGCGCGAAGATCCGCTCGGCGTCGAAGGCCGCGAACCGCTCCCGTACCTGCATGGCCGACCAGGGAATGCGTCCCAGCCCGCGCCACTCGAAGTCCGGCCGCGGTTCGAGGACCTCGTCGATGGCGGCGAGCGCCACCGGGTTGCCCTCGGCCGCGACCACCCGGGTGTACTGGTTCTCGACCTCGCACCGACCGTCGCGGAGCTGACGGAGCAGCTGGTAGATGGACTGCAGGATGTCCAGCGGCTCGAAGCCGGAGACGACCAGCGGCTTGCCGTAGTCGCGCGGGATGAACTCGTACGGCCGGCAGCCGATGACCGTCGAGACGTGCCCGGGGCCGACGAATCCGTCCAGGCGCACGTCGGGGGAGTCGAGGATCGCCCGCAGAGCCGGCACGATCGTGATGTGGTTGCAGAAGACGGAGAAGTTCTCCAGGCCTTCCGCGGCCGCCCGCAGCACCGTCAGCGCGGTGGACGGTGTCGTCGTCTCGAAGCCGATCGCCATGAACACGACCCGCCGGTCCGGGTTCGCCCGCGCGATCTTCAGCGAGTCGAGCGGGGAGTAGACCATCCGGATGTCGGTGCCCTCGGCGTTCGCGTCGAAGAACGAGCCGTGACTGCCCGGAACCCGCATCATGTCGCCGAACGACGTCATGATGACGCCGTCCTGACGGGCGATGTGCATGGCATCGTCGACCCGGCCCATCGGGATGACACACACCGGGCAGCCCGGGCCATGCACCAGGCTGACCTCCGGCGGGAGATGGTCCTCCAGACCGTGTTTGTAGATCGTGTGGGTATGCCCGCCGCACACCTCCATGAAGGCGTAGGCCTGCCCGGGCTCGCACAGGTCGGCCATCCGGGCCGACAGCGCCCGCGCGGTGTCGGCGTCTCGGTACTCGTCGACGAAGCGCATCAGCTTCCCCTCCTTCCTCGCTGGTCGGCCGACGTTCAGTGCGCCTGAGAAGGCTCAGTCGATGGCCGATGCGCGCAGCGCCGCCAGCTCGTCGTCGTAGGCCCGCCCGATGCCGGTGAGGAACTCCAGCGCCGCCCGGGCCTCGGCCTCGTCGATCAGGGACAACGCGAAGCCGACATGGATGAGGACCCAGTCACCCGGCCGGGGCGGGGTGGCGTCGAGCAGGCCGATGTTGATCGCCCGCCGCACGCCGCTGACATCCACCGTCGCGATGTCCGGGCGGTCCGGGCGGATCTCCACGACCTCGCCTGGGATGCCAAGGCACATGCCGGATCACATCCGGCTGAAATCTAGGTAGCGCCGCAGGTCAGGGGTCACTGTGACGGCCACGGCGCCGAGGCCGGCCGTCGCGGCGGCGAGCAGTATCCAGTGCGACATGATCAGCTCCTTCGCGAGTTCGAGTTCGAGTTCGAGTGCGAGTACGAATGCGCGGGTGTTTCCGGGGCCTCCTCCGACGCCGCCACATCCTCGACCACGGAGCGGACGAGCCGGGCCGCGGGCTCCACGGCGGCTGCCACCTGCGCGGACAGCCCGATCTGGGGATGCACGATGGCCGGTTCGCAGCCGACCAACAGGGCGCGGTCGAGGTGGCCGCCGAGCGTGGCGACCAGGTCGAGGACGGCGTCCGGCCGCATCCCGTGCGCGTCGAAGCCGACCGGTTCCCGCGCGCCGCCCAGATCCAGCAGCGAGACCGTCCCCGGCGGGTGCCCGCGCCCGAGCGCGTCGACGAGCACCACAGCTCCGTACCCGGAACACAGGTCGAGGGCGAGCTGCATGCCGCTGATCCCGTAGTCGGCGACCGTGACGCCCGGCGGTGGGCCGACGTCGAGCAGACGGCGCACCACCTCGACGCCGAAACCGTCATCGGCGAGCAGGACGTTGCCCACTCCGGCGACCAGCGTGGGCGGGTTCATCTCGGTTCCAGTTCGTCCGGGCTGAAATACAGGAAGCGGCCGAACTCCCGGCGCAGGTCGGCGCCCGGATCCTCGTCCAGGGTGACCGCGATGTGGGTTCGTCCGTCGAGGTCGTGCAGCAC
Source organism: Parafrankia irregularis (assembly GCF_001536285.1). Taxonomy (NCBI): domain Bacteria; kingdom Bacillati; phylum Actinomycetota; class Actinomycetes; order Frankiales; family Frankiaceae; genus Parafrankia; species Parafrankia irregularis. The sequence continues at coordinate 13,885 of NZ_FAOZ01000016.1, forward strand.
CGCGGCGACGGTGGCGGCGGCGCCGTCGACGAACATGTCCTGCGCGTCGGTCCGCCCGCGGCGGGGCCGGACCCACACCGCGGCGCCCTCCACCAGCTGCGGGGACGGGGCCCGCGGCGGGGACGGGGTGGCACGAGCCGGGTCGGAGCCGGCGATCCGGGTGCGGCCGTGGAGTTTCTCGACCATCGCCGGCGCAAGCTCCGCGACGGCGTCCAGGAGCTCGGCCGCCCGCGGGTCACCCGCCCGGGCGTCGCGTTGCTCGGTCTCGGTCAGGGTCGCCGTGCGCAGGGCGAGCATCTCGTCGATCTCGGTGGCGTCGCAGAAGGAGGTCGGGCTCTCCGCGGCGAGATGAGGGTCGTCCGGGAGGATGATCGGTGCCGCCAGCAGCGTGTCGCTGCGGCCGGGCCGGCCCAGCAGAGCGGGCCACAGCCGCTCGTTGGCACAGTCAGCCGCGGCCCGCGCCGCCCATTCGGGCGGGTCCGCCAGCGACAGGAACTCCCCCGGGGCGACGTGGGCCACCAGCTGCAGCCCGATGAACGCGGCCCCCAACGCCGCGTCCCGCGCTCCGGCGGCGGCGTCCGGCGCGCCCGGCGGCTCGCCGGCGGAGATGTTGCGGACGGTCGCGCGGATTCGGAACCCCCCGTAGGGGCCAGGAAGCCGCTGGGCGTCCAGCAGCAGCTCGCCGCGCGCCGCGGGCGTCGACGGCGTCGGCTGCGGTGGCGTGTAGGTGAGTTCTCGGCGTGCCGGCTCATCAAGCATGTCGGCGAGGCGCATCCGCAGGGCGGTGGCCGCCTCGCCGCGGGCTCCGTCGTGCTCCCACAGCCATCGGATCGCGACTGTCAGCCGGGCGTCCGGGCCGCCGTCGAGGAGGAACTCGGTGTGCGCGTTGCTGTGCTCGCCGCTGCCGGCGCCGGCGCCGGCGAACGACGGGGGCATCAGCACCCCGAACTGCCAGTGCTGCTGGTTCTTCAGCGCATCGGCCCGGTAGGGGTAGAGCAGGTAGCCCTCGTACAGGACGGTGTCCGACAGCGCCCGCGCCGCGGCGGACAGGAAGCCGAGCGCATCATCGTCGCCGGGCACGGGTGCGGACGTCCCACCACCGGCATGGTCACTGATGGCCGCATCGGTGCTGGTCCGGTCCGGCGGTCTCATCGGTCCTCCCCGGCCAGCAGCGAGATGATCGCGGCGTCGGCGGTCGCGATGGCATGGTCGCGGCGGTAGCGCGCGAGCGCGTCGACGGTGCTGCGATCCAGGCGAAGCCAGCCCGAGCCGGGGAAGTAGGCGTCGATCAGCTCGCGCCAGGTGGCCACCGGCAGGCGGCAGGTGGTCTCCAGACGCCAGGGCACCTGCTCAACGCGCAGCCCGTGCGGGCCCACCCCGAAGACGGTTCCGCTGAACATCAGACGCAGCGGGATCACCCCGCCTCGCAGCGACTGGAAGTAGTTGCCGGAGGCGACCTCAAGATCGTAGCTGCAGGGCACGGCGAGCTCGACGTCCGCGCTCCCGGTGAAGCCGGGAACCATCGTGGACACCATCGCGAACTGGATCGGATGCGGCGGGCCGGCTCCGAACAGCCCGGTCAGCGCCTGCGCCTCCGCGTCGTCGTAGCGACGCGCGCCGGGCTCGATGCGGATCTGGCAGCGGAGCGCCAGCGCGTGCATCCGCTCACCGCTGTGCTCCTCGACCCGCAGGACGAACCGGAGCGTCGGCGCCGCGGCATGCCGCAGCGGCGTGACCTCGACACAGGTGAAGGTCAGGTCGGCCATCGTGCGCCTCCCACAGCCGAAGTCATGGGAGCAGCCGCAGCGCTGGCCGCATCCGCAGCGCTGGCCGCAGCTGCGGGCGCGGCCCCGGCCCGGTGCCGGGCGTCGGCGAGGAAGGCCGCGAGGTGGGCGCGGGCGTCGGCGCCGCCGTCGAATCCCCGCCAGTGCAGCCGCAGGTCGCCGACGAGCCGGTAGCAGGCGTCGATCGGCAGCAGGTACCCCGCCTGGCCGTCGCGGGTGACGTGGACGAGTACCGCCTCGACCTCGGGCTCAGGCCGCCACACCGGTCCGCCTGTTGCGCGGTCGGTGCCGGTGCCGGGGCCGCCGGGGTCGTCGAGGTTGAGGTCCTGTGGTGTCAGGGTGGCGGGCAGCTCGCAGTGCGTCGCCCCCGCGGGGCTCGGGTAGAAGGCGTTGACCGTTCCGTCGTGGATCACGAAGAACGCCAGCCCCACCGGGATCCCCGCCGCGGCCAGCAGCCGCGGGCCGGCAGCGAAACTGGGGGCGAAGTGGTATCGGGTCGGTATCGCGCGGTAGCGCCCGCCGCCGGCTCCGGTGGGGGTGAACAGCAGCCGGCAGCCGGGGCAGGCGCACAGGATGGACCTGGAGGCCAGATCCGCGACGTGACCGTGACCGTGTTCGTCGGTGACCGCCTCACCGCAGAACTCGCACCGGGTCATGGCGCGGCCCAGGTTCCCGGCGAGGAAGCGGCGCAGGGTGCGGGCCGTCATGGCGTGCCCGCCCGACCCGCCCTGCTGGCACGGTCAGCCGTGCCCGCCGCGCTCACGCCGACGACGGGCAGCAGGGGACGTCCTGCGGCGAGGTCGCCGGCGAGATGCTCCCCCTCGACGGCGACGCCGACCTCGGGTGCGAGCGCGGCGACGGCGCCTTCGACGGCGGCGATCACCGTGGGGCTGGTCGGCTGACCGTCGGCCCGGACGGTGACCACTCGGTCGTCGGCCGGGCCGGTCACCGCCAGCACGGGGGTCCGGTCGCCGAGCCGCGCCCGGATCTGGTCGAGCGCCTGCTCCACCCGGTCGTTGGTGCTGACGGGGTGCAGGCCGTGCATCGCCAGCATGGGACCCAGATGAGGGTCCGCCGCGAGCCGCCGGACGGTGTCCGCGTCGGCGATCCGGGTGACGCGGGCGAGGCCGGCGCCGTAGAACTCCATCAGTGCTCTGACGATCTCTTCCGCGAGCACCCGCGTCCGGCTGTCTCCCAGCTGCTCCATCCTGGCGAGCAGAGCGTCGACACGGGCCGCGGTGTCACGCGGGTCCGTGCTGTCGTGCGGGTTCAGGTCGTGCGGGTTCACGGGGTCGCGAGGGTCCGCGGTGGTCGCTGTCGCTGTCATCACGTGCTCATCCGGCCGGGGTGAAGGCGTGCGGGGTGTGCAGCACCTCCAGGGTTCGTCCGGTGCCGGTGTGCATGTGCACACCGCATGGCAGGCACGGGTCGAAGCTGCGGACCGTGCGCATGATGTCGATCCCCTTGAACGACTCCGGCGGGTTCTTCTCGAAGATCGGCGTGTTCTGCACCGCGTCCTCGTACGGGCCGGGGGTGCCGAACACGTCGCGCACGCTGGCGTTCCACGGCGTCGGCGGGTACGGGTGGTAGTTCGCGATGCGCCCGTCCCGGATGACCATGTGATGGGAGAGCACCCCGCGCACTGCCTCGGTGAAACCGCAGCTCACGGCGTCCTGCGGGACGTCGAACGGCTCCCAGGTCCGGGTGTGGCCCGCGCGGACCTCGGCGAGGGCCTGCTCGACGAAGTAGACCGCGCAGGCCGCCGCGTAGGCCTGGAAGTAGGTGCGTGCCCGGTTGCGTTCCAGGGCGTTGCTCCACCGGGGGATCATCCACTCGAAGGTCCGCTCACCGACCGTCGCCGACTTCGGCAGGGTGATCTGGACGCTGCTGCCGGTGGCCCGTACGTAGCCGATGTCGACCAGCCCGGACAGCGCCGTGCTCCACAGCCGGGCGATCGGGCCACCGCCGGTGTCGAGGGGGAGGTGGTCCATACCGTCGAACCAGCGCGGCGACATGACCCACGAGTACTTGTCGTCGAAGTCGCGCCGGCCCGGATGGGGGATGGTGTGCTGGTTCCAGGGGTGGTGGCGGTCCACCGGGTTTCCCAGCGGGTCGTTGGTGACGAACATCGGCTGGTCGGCCCAGTCGTCGTAGTACGAGCTGCCCAGCAGGATGCGGATGCCGAGGTTGATGTCGACCAGGTCGTTGGTGACCAGCCTGCCGTCGACGATCACGCCCGGGGTGACGAACATGTGCCGGCCCCAGTCGGCCATGTTCCGGTAGGTGAAGTCGCAGTGTGCCGGGTCGTTGAACGAGCCCCAGCAGCCGAGCAGCACCCGCCGCCGGCCGACCTCCTCATAGCCCGGCAGGGCCTTGTAGAAGAAGTCGAACAGGTCGTCGTGCATGGGGACGACGCGCTTGAGGAACTCGATATAGCGCATCAGCCGGGTGAGGTAGTCGGTGAACAGCTGCACGGACGCGACGGTTCCCACCCCGCCCGGATAAAGCGTGGACGGGTGAACATGGCGCCCCTCCATCAGGCAGAACATCTCCCGGGTCACCCGGCTCATCGCCAGGGCCTCCCGGTAGAACTCGCCCTCGATGGGATTGAGCGCGTGCATGATGTCGCCGATGGTGCGGTACCCGTGCTGGTCCGCGTTGGGTGACTCGGTGCGCCGGGCCTGTTCCAGAACCTCGGGATTCGTCTCGCCGACCATCTTCTCGCAGTAGTCCACACCGACCAGGTTCTCCTGGTAGATGTTGTGGTCGAACATGTACTCGGCGGCCTCGCCGAGATTGATGATCCATTCTCCGAGGTGTGGTGGCTTCACTCCGTAGGCCATGTTCTGTGCGTAAACGGAGCAGGTGGCGTGGTTGTCACCGCAGATACCGCAGATCCGGCTGGTGATGAAGTGCGCGTCCCGTGGGTCCTTGTCCTTCATGAAGATGCTGTAGCCGCGGAAGATCGATGACGTGCTGTGGCATTCGACGACCCGCCGGGCCGGCCAGTCGATCTTCGTGTAGACGCCGAGGCTCCCCACGATGCGGGTGATCGGGTCCCATGACATCTCCAGCAGATGGGAGTCAGAGCCTCGGGCTTCGGTTTCCCTGTGCTCCGAGGTGGTTGTCATGCCAGCACCTTCTCCCGCGAGTCCTCGGCGTGCTGGGGCGCGTGGCCATCCCGGCGCCGCCAGTGCGGTTCGATGTCGGCCTTGCGCGCCGTGATGGCGCGGAGCCTGCGGATGACCGCGCCGTACACGCTGCTGGCCGCTGCCGACACATGGGCGCCGGGTGGTTCGTCCATGAACGGCATGAAACGGTCGGGGAAACCGGGCATGGTGCAGGCGATGCAGATGCCGCCGACGTTCGGGCAGCCGCCCACCCCGTTGATCCAGCCCCGCTTCGGGACGTTGCACTTCACCACCGGCCCCCAGCAGCCGAGCTTCACCAGGCACTGCGGGGTTCCGTATTCGGTGGTGAACTGGCCCTCCTCGTAGTAGCCGGCGCGGTCACAACCCTGGTGCACGGTCGCCTCGAACAGCCAGCGTGGTCGGAGCTGCTCGTCCAGCGGAATCATCGGAGCCTGGCCGCTGGCCTGGTAAAGCAGATAGGTGATCGTCTCCGAGAGGTTGTCCGGCTGCACCGGGCAGCCCGGTACGCACACGATCGGAATCTGCGCCTTCGATTTCCAGTCCCAGCCCAGATAGTCCGGGACCCCCATCGCGCCGGTCGGATTCCCCGCCATGGCGTGGATGCCGCCGTAGGTCGCGCAGGTTCCCGCCGCGAGCACGGCGAGTGCCTTGGGCGCAAGGCGGTCCAGCCAGGTGCTGGTGGGTACCGGCTGGTGGGTCTGCGGATCGTTGCCGAAACCGCACCAGTAGCCCTCGCCGGTGATGAGGTCCTCGTTCGGGATGGAGCCCTCGACCACCAGCACGAACGGGTCCAGCTCGCCGTGATCGGCCTTGCGGAACCATTCGATGAAGGTGTCGGCGCCCTGCTCGGGTCCGGATTCGAAGTCGATGAGCGGCCAGTGCACGCTGACCTTCGGCAGACCCGGCAGGGCGCCGAGCACGATGTCCTCGATGCTCGGCTGCGTCGCCGCGGTGAGCGAGACGGAGTCCCCGTCGCAGCTCAGACCGGCGTTGATCCAGAGTATGTGGATCGGTTCCTCGACTGTGGACACGAATCTCCACCCCTTCCGTCGTCGACCGATCACTGATCTCAGACGACGGCGATCGCCTCCCCGGCGTGCACCAGGACGGTGTCGCCCGCCTGCGCCTCGACCAGCGCGATGCTGATCTCCTCCACCCCCGCAGAGGCCCTCGCGACGGCCAGTCCGCCCTCCTCCAGTCGGACGATCTCCATCTCGATCGCGTCGTCCGAACAGGTGATGCAGTGGCCCGTCTCGCCGGTGAGTTCGCCGGCGGGGTGGCAGGGTGGAGCGCTTGGGCCAGCTATATCGGCATGGTCCTTGCGGTGCGTGTTCACGGCCTAACGGTACGTCTGTGATGTGAGCGGCACCACCCGACACGTGACGACCTGCGCCGCGGCGGGACGGTGGCGCCGTGGTGAGCATGACCACCCAGACCGGGCCTGATGTCCGCCCGGCGCGCCCTACGCTCGGAGACATGGCCTTCGCCTCCTTGCGGGATCTCGTCGCGGCCGGCGGCGTCGCCGTGCTCACCGGCGCGGGGATCTCGACGGGTTCCGGCATCCCGGACTACCGCGGCCCGAACGGGTCGCTGCGCCGGCACACCCCGATGACCTACCAGCAGTTCACCGGGGACGCCGAGTCCCGGCGCCGGTACTGGGCCCGCAGCCACGTCGGCTGGCGGCACGTCGCGCTGGCCCGCCCCAACCCGGGCCATCACGCCGTCGCGGCGCTGGAGGGGGCCGGACTGGTGGACGGCGTCATCACCCAGAACGTCGACGGCCTGCACAGCGCCGCCGGCTCACGGCGGGTGATCGACCTGCACGGCAGCCTCGCGCGGGTCCGCTGCCGCGGCTGCGGGGTCCTCAGCGACCGGGCCGATCTCGACCGCCGACTGCGGCTGCGCAACCCCGGTTTCGGCAACCACGGTTTCGACAGCAGAGCCGTCGCGGGCTCGCCGTTGGGCGCCGAGGTCAACCCGGACGGCGACGCCACGCTCGCCGAGGCCGAGATCGACGGTTTCGCCGTGGTCGGCTGCGCTGACTGCGACGGTGACCTCGAGCCCGACGTCGTGTTCTTCGGCGCGACCGTGCCGCCGGCCCGGCTCGCCGCGGCTGTCGACCTGCTCACGCAGTCCCGTGCGCTGCTGGTGCTCGGATCCTCGCTGGCGGTCATGTCGGGCTACCGGTTCGTGCTGCGGGCCGGGGAGCTGGGCATCCCGGTCGGAATCGTGAACCAGGGCCCCACCCGCGGCGACGCCCGGGCGGCTTTCACACTGGACGCGCAGCTCAGCACGGTCCTGCCGCGGCTGGCCACCGAGCTCGCCGGCGCGGCGGCACGATGACCGCCGCCGGTGATATCACCGTGCGTGTCGCCGACAGCCAGGACGCGGCCGCGCTGGTCGAGCTGATCGAGTCGGCGTATCGCGGCGAGGGCAGCCGGGTCGGCTGGACCACCGAAGCCGACCTTCTCGACGGCCAGCGCACGGATCTGGAGATGGTTCTGGCGGCGATCGCGCGGCCGGATCTGCGGCTGCTGGCCGCGGTCGACCCGGCGGGCACCATCGTCGCGTGCTGTGAGCTGGAACGCCGACCCGACGGCGCGTACTTCGGGATGTTCGCCGTGCGCCCGGATCTGCAGGGCAGGGGCGTCGGCGACCGGCTGCTCGCCACCGCCGAGGAGTTCGCACGCCGGCAGTGGCATGCGGCCCGGATGGAGATGCTCGTGATCTCACTGCGGGACGAGCTGATCGCCTGGTATGAGCGGCGTGGCTATCGGCGCACCTCCCGCCGGGAGCCGTTCCCCTACGGGGACGAGCGGTTCGGCCTGCCACGCCGGACGGATCTCGTCTTCGTCGTCCTCGACAAGGATCTCGCGCGCGGCGCCTGAGCTCGTGTGGGCCCGGCCTGCCGGCGACGGTGCTGCCGGCGACGGTGCTGCGGGTGGCGGTGCTGCGGGTGACGGCGAGATGGGCGGTGATGCCCGATCGGTACTGGATCTGTCGGCCAGTCGGATTCTCCGTGAACTGGGAGTGTCTGTGTACTGATCGGGATACTGATCAGGTGTCGCCAGAGGCTGCCCGAGGCGGTGATACAACCCGCCTCACGACGAGCGGCCGTTCAATGGAGAATGAGGACGTGAGCGTTGCTGATGATCCTCATCTGTCGATGATCCGGCCGGTTGTACCGACAACACCAGATGGCTGCACCGAGTGTCTGCGGGTCGGCTCGTCCTGGGTGCATCTGAGGCTGTGTCTCACCTGTGGCAATGTGGGTTGTTGTGACTCCTCGCCGCTGCGCCATGCCCGCGCACACGCGCATACGGAGGGCCATCCGGTCGTTCGTTCGTTCCAGCCCGGCGAGCACTGGCGTTGGTGCTACGTGGACGAGGCCTATGTATAGCTGTGTCCGATAGCGTGCCCAAAAGCAGGGCGTCCGATGTTTGGGCATCCGAAATGAGCCGGCGGGTGTCCGGTGGTTCGTGGAGCCTCCGCCGGGTCGCCGTGGGCCGAGGTGCGTGTGCCGCCCCGGGGCCGCGGGCACCGGTGGGTGCCGTCGGCCCCGGGGCGGGTCGCCGTGCTGGCCACGCAGCACCTCGCGTGGCCTGGCGGGGCGGCCTAGTGGTGCGCGGTGTAGCGGTCACGGTCGCCGCGTGCGTGCGCCTTGGCGCGGTTGGCCCACAGCGGGGCGGCGACGGCGACCAGGGCGACCGCGACGCCGATCTGAAGAACATGGCGAATCCAGTCGATACCCGACGTGTTGCGCACCCCGATCGCGCTCGCTATGACATTTCCGACGAGGGCGCCGACGATACCGATGGCCACGGTGAGCCAGAGCGGGATGTCGTACCGGCCGTGCCCGGCCGCGCGTGCGATGAAGCGCGCGATGAGCCCGATGACGAGACCTGCCACTACTATCCACAGAATTTGAAACACGACGGATGGCCCCCTGGGTCGGGTGATGGATACCCCGGGTTTCCCCTCCGTTCCAGCGTCGTAAACGAGTCGTCGACCAGACGGGATGAATACGGATGTCGTTGATGGCGGAACGCGGTGAGAACGCAACGCCGTTTGACGAGGGCGTTCGGCTGCTGGCACCGGACGGGTCGCTCGTCGATGATCCGCGGTTCGCGGTGCGCGCGGATTCTCGCCAGACGGAGTCGTTTTACCGGGAGATGGTGCGGGCCCGGCGGCTGGACGAGGAGGCGACAGCCCTGCAGCGGCAGGGGGAGCTGGTCCTGTGGATTCCGCTGCGTGGCCAGGAGGCCGCGCAGGTGGGCTCGGCCGCGGCCGCCCGCCTGGGCGACTTCCTGTTCCCCAGCTACCGGGAACACGCGGTGGCCTGGCATCGGGGTATCCCGCCGGTGGAGGTCCTGCGGCTACTGCGTGGCGTGACGCACGGCGGCTGGGATCCGGAGCTGTACAAGGTGGCCAACTACGTGCTGGTGCTGGCCTCGCAGACGTTGCACGCGGTCGGCTACGGCCTCGGCGTGCGAATCGACGAAGGCGCCGCTCGAGATGGCGACCCGCAGGTGGTGATGGTCTATCTCGGCGACGGTGCGATGAGTCAGGGCGACGCCAACGAGGCCTTCGTCTGGGCGGCCAGTTTCGCGGCACCCGTGGTGTTCTTCTGCCAGAACAACCAGTGGGCGATCTCCACGCCGAGCCGTCGCCAGTCGCCCGTGCCCCTCGCGCGGCGCGCGGAGGGGTTCGGCTTTCCCGGGGTCCGGGTCGACGGCAACGATGTGCTCGCCGTGCATGCGGTGACCGGCTGGGCGCTTGAGCACGCCCGTTCCGGCCAGGGCCCCGTGCTCGTCGAGGCCAACACCTACCGGATGGCACCGCACACGACGTCCGACGACGCGACCAGGTACCAGGAGCCGGCCGAGGTCGCCTGGTGGGGCGCGCGGGACCCGATCGACCGGCTGGAGCGGCTGCTGGCACACACCCACGAGCCGGCCTGGTTCGCGCAGGTGCGTGCCGAGGCCGACGCCGACGCCGCGGCGCTGCGCCGACAGTGCCTGGCGCTGCCGGATCCGAGCCCGTGGTCGCTGGTCGATCACGTGCTTGTTGGTGGCTCCTCACTACTGCGGGAGCAGCGAGGGCAGATCTGGGAGGGTTGACGCCGTGATAGATGTCGAAATCCACGCCGGATCCGAATCGTCCGCCGACGCCGAGAGTCCCGCCGGAACCGGCCACAAGATCGCGATTGTGCGCATCGACCGGCCGGATCGGCGCAACGCCCTGGACATCGACCACTGCCAGGGCCTGCGCGACGGCGTGGGGCAGGCGGTGGACGCCGGCGCGCGCGCCATCGTCCTCACCGGTGTCGGCACCAGCTTCTGCGCCGGCGCGGACCTCGACCAGGTGTACGGCGAGGCGTTCACCGAGGCGCTCTACGCGGCACTGCACGCCATCACCGATGCCGCCGTTCCGGTGATCGCGGCCGTCAACGGCCCGGCGATCGGCGCCGGTCTGCAGCTCGCCCTCGCCGCCGACCTGCGGGTGGCCGCCGAACGCGCCTCGTTCGCGATTCCGACGGCCCGGCTGGGCCTCGCGGTCGACCCGTGGACGCTCAGTCGCCTCGCCGCGCTCGCCGGTGGCGGGACGGCACGCGCGGTCGTGATCGGCTGCGAGACCGTGGCGGCGCAGCGGGCGATCGACCTCGGCCTGGTGCAGCGCTCCGGTGAGCTCGACGTCGCCGTCGCCTGGGCCCAGGAGCTGGCCGGGCTCGCGCCGTTGACGCTCGCGTACTCGAAGCGGGCGTTCAACGAGGCCGTCGACGCGGCCGCCCGACCGTCGGCGGCCGTGACCGCCGCCTATGAGGCATGCTGGGCCAGCGACGACGCCCAGGAAGGCCGCCGGGCGCGAGCTGAGAAGCGCCCCCCGATCTTCCAGGGCAAATAGGGCCCGCGGCCCGACGGCGAGGCGGGTGCGTCCGGACGCAGGGGACATCGGACGCGGGGACGAAGGCGGAACGTCATGGCAGCGCAGGCAGCGGAAGCGAAGTTCGAGTCACGTAACCCGGCGACCGACGAGGTCGTCGGAACCTTCGCGGTGATGTCCGCCGACGAGGTGGCCGCCGCCGTGCGGTCGGCGCGGTCCGCGCGGTCCGCGTGGCAGGCGGCCGGCTTCGCCGGCCGGCGGGCCGCCCTGCTGCGCTGGGCGGCCTGGCTGGCCGCCCATGAGCATGAGATCGTCGACCTCGTCCACGCCGAGAACGGCAAGCCGGCGATCGCCGCCCGCCTCGAGCTCCTGCTGACCTGCGAACACATCCGCTGGGCGGCGCGCAACGCCCGCCCGGTGCTGCGCGAGCGCCGGGTCCGCACCACCGCGTTGATGATCGACTACGCCGCGCGGGTCGGCTACCTGCCCTACGGCGTGGTCGGGGTGATCGGGCCGTGGAACTACCCGCTGCTGACCCCGACCGGTTCCCTCGCCTACGCGCTCGCCGCGGGCAACACGGTCGTGTTCAAGCCCAGTGAGCTGACCTCCGCGCTTGGCCTGCTCCTCGTCGAGGGCTTCACCGCGGCGAACCCGGAGCTGCCCGACGGCGTCCTCGTCGGGGTGACCGGTGGTGGCGAGACCGGGACGGCCCTGTGCCGGGCGGGTGTTGACAAGATCGCCTTCACCGGGTCGGGCGCGACAGCCAGGAAGGTGCTCGCGACCTGCGCTGCCACGCTCACCCCGGTGGTCGCCGAGTGCGGAGGCAAGGACGCGGCGATCGTCGCCGAGGACGCCGACATCGCCGCCGCGGCGAGGATGGTGGCCTGGGGTGCGGCCTCGAACGCCGGTCAGACCTGCGCCGGGGTCGAACGCGTCTACGTCGTGGCCGGTGTGCGCGACGCCTTCCTCACCGAGCTGGGCCGCCAGCTCGCCGACGTCCGGCCCGGGTCTGATCCGCAGGCCGCCTACGGCCCGATGACGATGCCGGGCCAGGCCGACGTCGTCCGCCGCCATGTCGCGGATGCGCTCGCCCGCGGCGGGTCGGCCCTGCTCGGCGGGCCGCAGGCGGTGCGCGGCCGGTTCGTCGATCCGATCGTGCTGGTCGACGTGCCAGAGGACAGCGCGGCGGTCCAGGAGGAGACGTTCGGCCCGACCATGACCGTGCGGACCGTCGCCGACGTCGACGAGGCGGTTGCCCTGGCCAACGACAGCCGCTACGGACTGGGCGCGGCCGTCTTCTCCCGGGCCCGGGGCGGGGAGATCGCCGGGCGCCTCGATGCGGGCATGGTGTCGGTGAACTCGGTGTTGTCCTTCGCCGCGATCCCCGCCCTCCCGTTCGGCGGGCGCGGGGAGAGCGGGTTCGGGCGGATCCACGGGGCTGACGGCCTGCGCGAGTTCGCCCGGCCCCGATCGGTCGCCGCCCGACGCCCGGGCGTCCGGGGCCTCGACGTCACCCGGTTCGACCCGTATCCGGGGACGTCCGCCGTGCTGAGGGCGGCATTGCGGGTGCGTCACCGCGGCGCGCCCACGACCGGCAGCACTACAGGGACGACGATGGACGGTGCGACCGGGACCACGGCCGGAAGCGTGACCGGGACTACGGCCGGAAGCCCGGCTGGGACGATGGCCGGCGGTGCGGCGGGCCGGCTGCTCAGGCGGGTGCGAGCAGCCAGGCGATGAGCTCGGCGGCGACCGGGCCCGCGGTGCCGCCGAGGGCGGGCGGGAACCCGAGCGTGCCGCGCAGCCCCGCCAGGATCGGCTCGCTGACCGCCTTCCCCTGCACCGCGAGCACCAGCGCGGCGCGCTGACGGTCATCCAGCACGGCGAGCGCCGGTGCGACACCGGGCCGGCTCAGCAGTTGGCGGGCCACGTCGTTGTCGACGACCACCTCGCCTGCCGACAGCCGCGTCAGCACCGACCGCAGCTGGTCGCGGTCCGTGATCGTCGACTTCAGGACGTAGCCGACGCCGCCTGGTGAGTCGCGCAGCAGGTCTGCCGCGTACGGCGCCTCGTCGTCGGCGGAGAAGACCAGGACCGCCGTGGCCGGGCGCAGCGCCTTGATCTGCCGCGCGGCACGCAGGCCCTCGTCGGTGAGGGTCGGCGGCATCCGCATGTCGACCAGGGCGACATCCACCGGCTCGGTGACGGGGGCGTCCGTGACGACGTCGACGAGGTCGTGACCGCGGCCGACGACCGCGACGACCTGCGCGCCGACACTGGCCACGAGCGCACGCAGCCCCGCGCGCAGATGTGGGCTGTCATCCGCGATCGCTACCCGCATCGGTCAGGTGTACCGGACTCGTCCCGGTGCGGCTACCGGCCCTACCCGGGAACGTCCGGGGGTTATCCCGGTGTGATCGGGACAGTGAGCCTCTTCCATCTCACGGTGCACCGTCGGGGTGCCGCAGGTCGGAGTCGACGATGGAAAAGGCTCAGTGAGCACCGGCGTGAGAAGATCCGGTGTGCGTGTTGCGATCGCGGAGGACAGTGGGCTCATCAGAGAGGCACTCGGTGTTCTGCTCACGACGATCGGCGTCCAGGTCACGGCGTCGGTGCCGACCGGCACCGAACTGCTCGCGGCCGTGCGCGAGGCTCCTCCCGACGTCGCGATCGTGGACATGCGGATGCCGCCCACCCGGACCAACGAGGGGCTGCTGACCGCCCGCGCGTTGCGCGACGCGCACCCGTCGATGGGCATTCTCGTCGTCACCGCCCACGACGACGACCCGTTCGCGGCCGACCTTTTCGCCGGCGGTGCCGACGGGATCGGCTACATGCGCAAGGACAACATCACCAACCGGCAGGCGCTGCGGGACGCGCTTGAGCGACTGCGGGACGGGCAGCCCGTCATCGACTCGCACATCGCCGCGCGCCTGCTCGCCGGCTACCCGCAGTCGCACCGCCTGCTCGGGCTGTCCGACCGCGAACGGCGAATCCTCGAACTGATGGCGCAGGGGCTGTCGAACAGCGGGATCTCCCAACAGGTGCACCTGAGCCCGAAGACGGTCGAGTCCCACATCGCCAGCATCTTCGCCAAGCTCGGCCTGCGGATGGAGCCCACCGAGAACAGGCGCGTGCTCGCGGTGCTCGCCTGGCTGGAGGCCGCACGGCACAGCTGAGCGGCACAGCTGGGTGCGGCACCCGGCCGGGTGCCGGCCGCACCCGGCTGTGGTTGCCTGGGGTCAAGTAGCGTCTGTCTGGCGCCGGATGGCGTCCGGGTGGTGGCGAGCAGCGCCCGGGCGGCGTCTGGCCTGCGCCGGGGAGCGCCTGCCGGGCACCTTGTCACGACAATGTGATGGTGTTCGGAACGCCCCGGCTCGACGGGCCCGACGGCTTACACTTCAGATGATCTTCTGTTTGCCGTGTCAGCGGGGAGGTGCTGTGAGCGGTTCGGAAGCCTTGAGTCGCGTCATCACGTTCTGTGGCAAGTGCAGCTGTGGCTGCCCGGAGCTCTACATCGATCATGAGGCTGAGGCCACCCGGCGGGTTGTGCTCACGGACGACTTCGGCCAGCGGATCCAGATGAGCATCGAGCAGCTCGAAGTCATCGTCGACGAGGCCCGCGCGGGCCGGATCACCTCCCTGGTGGCGGCCGAAATCGCCGCTGGAGGGTGACCGGTCATCCTCATTCCGTAGCGGCCGAGCTCGGTCCGCTACCGGGGCCGGTCACCGCCGTGGCTGCCGCGGCGGCCGCGGTGGTGGCGGCGGTTCACCTCGTGCGGCTGTACGGGCTGCTTCGCTCCACCCCGGCCGGGCGCCTGACGCTCGGTCATCCGGTGGCCGGTCATCCGGCGGAGGGCCATCCGGTGGCCGGTCATACGGTCGCCGATGGCTGGATCGAGGTCGCCCACGTGCTGGTCGCGGCGGGGATGGCGGTGATGTTCGTCGGCCCGCCGCGGCTCATCGGAGCGTGGCCGTTCTTCGCCGTGTACCTGGCACTCGCGCTCGTCATGCTGGCGATGGTGGTGCTGCATCCACACTGTGGGACGCCCGGAGTCTGGTCATGCTGCGCCATGGTCGTCGTCGAGTCGGCGGCGATGGCGTGCATGTCGGGCGCGGTCGGTTTCGCGGGCTGGCCGCTGCGCACCGACGGCGCCCTCGGCGCCTGGTGCGTCGCCGTCTTCGCCGGAGCCTGCCTGGTGGCCCTGGTGGGCCTGCCCGCCCGCTGGGCGGCGCGGACATCCGCCCGCAGGATCACCGCCTGGCTGGTCAGGGCGTTTCCGGATCCGGTCGTTCCGCGGGGCACCAGGCTGGTCATGTCGGGCGGGATGGTGCTGATGTTTCTCGGGCACGTCTGACCGCGATGTTCTGATCCGCGCTGTTCCGATAGCGCGCGAATCGCCTTCCTGGCGGGCGGAGCGCGCCACGGGCGCCTATGGTCACCCGGTTGGCGGAAACGAGGCCAAGGGGGCGACCCATGCGGCGCATCGTGCTCATCTTCGTGCTGACCTTCACCGCAGTGCTGACCGTGACGGCTTCGGCGAGTTTCGCCGCACCGGCGAGCACACCGGCTGTCACACCAGGCACCGCGACACCTGCGGCCCCGGCCGGTGCGTTGACACCCGCGCAGGCGGTGCAACTGGTGCGGGAACGCGGCTACACGCCGATGGGGAGCAGCAGCTACGAACCCGCCTGGGCGCTGAGCGCGATCGTGGGGCGGTTGACGTCATCCGTGGACGGACATCCGCAGCAGGCGTTCTTCTTCAACCACGGCCGGTTCGTCGGAACCGACAGCGTCGCGAGTGCGAACGTGCGGTGGGTGTGGTCCACGAGTGACACCGTGGCGCTTCAGTACGACCTGTACCGCCCTGATGATCCGATGTGCTGCCCGTCGGCGGGGGCGGCCACGGTGCGCTTCCGGTGGAACGGCACCGCGGTGCAGGCGCTCGACCCGATCCCGACCAACGACTGGTCGGCTCCGACGAGCCGCCGCTGAACCGGCCATGTTCTACGTCCTGTAGAAAAGACGTCATGGGCGTGGTCTACAACATCGTTGTTGTGTTTCACCTGGTCGGGATGGCCATGATTGTCGGAGGGTGGCTCGCGCAGATCCGCTCGCCGCATCCGGTCATCACGCCCGGCATCCTGCACGGCGCCCTCGTCCAGATCGTCACGGGCATGATCCTGGTGGGGCTTGCGTCCAGCGGGGCCGTGGACCGGGACGTGGACAACGCCAAGATCGCGGTCAAGCTCGTCGTCGCGGCGGCAGTCGCCGGCGTCGCCGTCGTGGGCAACGCCCGCGGCCGCGAGGCGCCGGCGGCCCTGGCTCACGCCGCAGGTGGGCTCGGGGTGGCCAACGTGGCGATCGCGGTGCTGTGGTGACGATGGCAGCCGGGTGGGCCTTCACGGCCCACGGGTGATCGCGGGCTGCGGGCTGCGGGCTGGGGACTGCGGGCTGTGGGGCACCGGGCGTCGGCGGGATGGCCGACGCCCGGTGCCTTGTGTGGGAGCCGGTGCGGGGGCGCCGAGTCAGTGCCCTTCCGGTGCCTCGACCAGCTCGGTGAGCACACCGCCGACACCCTTCGGGTGCATGAAGGCGATGCGGCTGCCGGCCGTGCCATGCACGGGCGTCTTGTTGACCAGGTCGAAGCCGGCGACGGTGAGCGCGGCCAGCGCGGAGTCGATGTCACCCACGCCGTAGGCGATGTGGTGGATGCCCGGCCCCTTCTTGGCCAGGAACTTGCCGACCGGGGTGTCCTCGCGGATCGGCTCCAGCAGCTGGACGTAGGAACCGCCGGTGTCGCCCTTGTGGACCAGCAGCATGGCCTCGCGCACGCCCTGCGCCTCGTTGGTCTCCTGATGCGCGACCGTCAGGCCGAATGCGGCCTCGTAGCGAGGAATGGCCTCCTCCAGCGAGGCCACGGCGATCCCGACATGGTCGATCCTGGTCAGCACAACATCGCTCCTGGTCGTAGGACGGTCGGCCCGTGGCGGCGTCCGGCCCGGGCCCAGCCTCCGAGAGTGCCCGGATACGGCGTTGCGGTCCACTGAATCCAGTACGCCGTGTCCCGGTCACCACCGACCTGTGGCGCGCGTCACCCCGGGCTTCGTCGAAGTTTCATCACGAGTGGTGCGGGAAGGGTCCCAGTCACCGCAGTCGGTATGAAATCCCCGCTCGGATCCACAAGAAGATCCGCGTTGCCTGTAGTGATTAATGGAAGGCGTGTAACGGTGCCTGGAGCTCGGCTTGATCGCATTTCTGCCGAGTCTATGCCGGGGGTGCGGGTTATCACCGGAAAACGCGGCGTCCCCGCCGTGACGCCTCTGGATGTCCAGGGGCCCGCGGCGGGGACGGTGCGTCGAGTCGATCGGTGATTCCGATCAGCTGACCAGGGTCAGCTGATCGACCGGTCGCTCGCTCAGGTATTCGGTTGTGCGGCCGATCAGCCGAACAGGGCCTTGTGGGTGAGCGGGCCGATGACGCCGTCGGGCACCAGGCCGTGCTTCTTCTGGAAGTCGATGACCATGTGGTTGGTCTGCGGTCCGAAGTAGCCGTCGACGACGATCGGGTAGCCGAGCTTACGCAGCTGGTCCTGCACCAGGGAGACATCCCAGCGGGGGCCGGACACGCCCAGCCGCATGTAGCCCGAGTCGACGGCGCGGTTGGCGCTGGCGGACGGCGCGGTGGACACCGTGGTGCTCACCGAGTTGCCCACGGCCGCGGCTGCCGCGGCTCCACGAGCCAGGTACTTCGTGTGCATGCCGTTGGTGTAGGCGCTCCACGCGGTGATGCCCTGGCTCTGGCAGACCTGCCGTGCGGCCCAGGCGTTGACGTTCGGGTCGTAGAGGTCGCGGTTTCCGACCCAGCTGGCATGCGCGCGCATGTTGATCTGCCACAGGCCGCGGGAGTCCTCACCGACGGTCGCGTGGGCGGTGGTGTTGCCGCCCGACTCGGCGAGCGCGACGGCGACCCAGGTGCTCAGCGGAATTCCGCGGCAGGAGTTCAGGCCGGCGTTCTTCGCCGCCTGCGCGATGCTGGTGTCCGAGATTACCGCCGCGCTGGCGGGGCTCGCGGTGAGGAACAGGCCGGCGGATGCCCCGATAACGCTTGCCGCGGCAACAGCAGCGGAGCGACCACGGCCTCGGCGGCGGACGCTGGGGGACTTGCGGTGCTTTCCGGTCGACATCAAGATATCTCGTTTCTACGTTGAAGAGCAGGCGGGTAGGGCGTCTTCAGGCGCCAACGATCCGTACACGGATCAATGAGTCGCGACGAAATTGGGTCGCGAAAGGCGCGCGAATGGACGCGCGTTCTGCTATCGGCGTGAAATTTGTCCGGGCCCGAGCGGGCCCCAGATCTCCGGTGTCAACCCCGGGTTACGGGCGCGGCATTACCGCGGCGGCGTTCCGAGGGACGGATGCAGTCCCGGCTGCTATTCGAAGCATGCGTACACGCAGATCCTTCCCGTACGCCTGCGAGGTTAGCTGTCGGGTTCGGGCCGGGAAGCCCGGTCGGCGCGCGTTGCGCGGCGACTTCACCCCGAGGACGGCCGCCCTGGGTGCGGTGGCCATCCGGAGGAACCTGGTTCCCCCGCTTCTGCCCTGGTGGTCACTAGGAGGGGACGACGGGCCTAGGGCAGAACTCGGCGTACGACCCGTCGCTTGTTTGGTGCCAGCACACCGTAACGAACTACTAAGGGTAGTCGCAAGTACTAGTTTTTGCCCTTTTGTGGCGCTACCTGGTCACGATGCGTACAACAGGTTGGTGTATGCGCACTGTACGCGACGAAGGGGGGAGAGGGTCCGCCGAGTACCGCCGGTGCCGCCGATGTGGTGTATGCGGCGTTCTGTCGGCTGCTTGAGCTGCGTGTGGTGACCGGGTCGTCCGGGAGAGTGGTGACCGATCCGCAGTGATCTCTGGCGGGCCTGTCGGCTCACGATCGCCGAGTCGGCTGTGATGTGCGTAGCATCTCCGGCGACAGTGGAATACCGGACCCCTGCCCCGTACCCGTGGGCCCTCGCCGACGTCCTACGGTGACTGGCGGGGCGGTTCCGCGGAACCGCCCCATACGTCGCGGGCAAGCTGGCGGTGTGGGCGCTCTCCCGTCGACCGCGCCGTCGTCAGGAACAGGCTCGCCCGGCCAGTGGACCGGGCGAGCCCGAGCGGATATGCGATGTGATCAGACCCAGCCGGACATCGGGTAGGCCGTCATCAGGTCTCGCACCTCGCCGGCGATGCGGCTGATGGTGGTCTCGTCGTCGTCGCCCGCGGCCTTCACGGCCTCGTCGATCCAGCCCGCCAGCGTCGGCATCTGCTCCGGCTGCAGTCCGCGGGTGGTGATCGCGGCCGTTCCCAGCCGGACGCCGGACGGGTCGAACGGCTTGCGCGGATCGAACGGAACGGTGTTGTAGTTGAGCTCGATACCGGCCCGGTCCAGCGCCTTCGCGGCCGGCTTGCCGGCGACGCCACGGCTGGTCAGGTCGATCAGGATCAGATGGTTGTCGGTGCCGCCGGTGACGAGGTCGAAACCGCGGGCGGACAGCGCCTCGGCGAGCGCCTTCGCGTTCGCGACGACGCGGTGGGCGTACTCGCGGAAGTCCGGGGTGGTGGCTTCGCGCAGCGCGACCGCGATGGCGGCGGTCGTGTGGTTGTGCGGGCCGCCCTGCAGGCCTGGGAACACCGCCTTGTCGAGGGCGGACGCGTGCGCCGCGTCCGACATGATCATCGCGCCGCGGGGCCCGCGCAGGGTCTTGTGCGTGGTGGTGGTGATGACCGGTGCGTGGCCCACGGGCGAGGGGTGGGCGCCACCGGCGATCAGGCCGGCGATGTGGGAGATGTCCGCCACGAGCACGGCGTCGATCTCGCCCGCGATCGCCGCGAAGGCGGGGAAGTCGATGGTGCGGGGGATCGCGGTCCCACCACAGAAGATCACCTTTGGCCGGTGCTGGAGCGCGAGGTCACGCACCTCGTCGAGGTCGACCCGCCCGGTGTCCTGGCGTACTCCGTACCGGACCCCCTGGAACCAGCGGCCGGTGGCCGACACCGTCCAGCCGTGGGTCAGGTGGCCACCCGAGGGCAGGCCCATGCCCATCACGGCGTCGCCCGGCTGCAGGAACGCCAGGTAGACGGCCAGGTTGGCGGGCGAGCCCGAATACGGCTGGACGTTCGCGTGCTCGACGCCGAACACCGCCTTCGCCCGGTCGATCGCCAGGGTCTCGACCGGGTCGATGAACTGCTGGCCCTCGTAGTAGCGCTTGCCGGCGTAGCCCTCGGAGTACTTGTTCGTCAGGACGGAGCCGGAGGCCTCGAGGACGGCGGTGGAGACGTAGTTCTCGGAGGCGATCAGCCGGATCTTCTCGAACTGGCGCTGGGCCTCGGACTCGACCAGGCCGGCGATCTCGGGGTCGCTGGCCGCCAGGTGCGTCATCGCGGGCTCGTGCATGTGGACCTCCAACGGGCATGCGGCGGACGTCGGAGTGCCCAGGCGCGCGGCACCGCCAGCAGATTCGTCGCTCCCCGGTGGTCACTTCCACCCGAGCACGCCAGTCACGACTGTTGCTCTGCATCGTAGTGGGCACGGCCCTGACGCCCCGGAGGCCTGGACAGTGGACCGCCGTCACCAGGCGCCCGAGGCTCGTCGTGCTCCGCGGCGCACTGACCGCTCAGCGCCTGTCGGGCCTGGTCAGGTCGAAGCGGTGGCTCGGGCAGCGGGTGGGCGGCCTCGGCGCGCAGGCCGTCCAGCATGATCGCGAGATGGCGTCGCCAGGCGCGGGGCGCGACGGCCGCGGTCGCCTCGACGGTGCGCGCGTGGCCCCACAGGACGAAGGCCATGTCCTCCAGGGTGATGTCCGCGCGCAGGACCGCGGCCTCCTGGGCCCGCACGATGACCTGCCGCATCAGCTCATAGCCGCGGGCCCGGGCCTGCTCGGCGGCGCCGCGCAGCGGCAGTGCCCGGGAGACGACGTCGTTGTAGCCGAGGTCGGCGGCCTGCAGCTCGCAGGTCTGTTCGAGCAGGAGGACGAGCGCCTGCCACGGGTCGTCCATGTCGAGCGCCGCTTCGGCGATGCGCACACTCGCCGCGACCCGGTCGGCGAACACGGCGTCGACGAGGTGGCCACGGGTCGGGAACCGGTTGTACAGCGTGCCGATGCTCACCCGGGCGCGGCGGGCGATCTCCTCCAGGGGGACGTCGACGCCGCGCTCGGCGAACAGCTCGCGCGCGGCGGTGATCAGCTGCTCGCGGTTGCGGCGTGCGTCTCTGCGCAGGCCGGGCTCGTCTTCTGTCGGGGTCAATGTCCTCACCTGGGGAAGTTGACGGTGCCCTCAAGTTACCCTAGCCTCGGCCGAACTTGAGGGTCTCCTCAAGTTCAGGGCGACGGGGCGCCGGCCGCAGGGGAGAGATCGGTGGACGTGGGCAGATTCGTCATCTCGGGGGGAACTGACGGCATCGGGCGGGCCCTGGCCCTGCACTACCTGCGGGCAGGTGCCGACGTCGTGGTCATCGGCCGCAGCGAGGAGAAGTTCCGCCGCCTGGTCGCCGAGGCCGGCGGCGGCGTCAGTGGCGTCAGTGGCGCCGGGGTGGCCCATTTCGTCGAGGCGGACCTGGCGCTCGCCGCGGAGAACCGCCGTGTCGTCGTCGAGGTCGCCGAGAGGTTCCCCGAGATCGACGCACTCATCCTCTGCGCGGCCTACCTGCGCACCACCCGCACCGTCACGGCGGAGGGTCTCGAGCACACCTTCGCCCTCTACTACCTGAGCCGCTACCTGCTCAGTCACGGCCTGGCCGACCGCCTTGAGGCCGCCGACCGGCCGGTGGTTCTGAACACCTCGGTGCCAGGTGCGTCCCGCGACGCGGTGAGGTGGGGAGACCTGCAGCTTGACCGCCGGTTCACCGCCCGGCGCGCCAACCAGCAGAGCCGGCGCGCCAACGAGCTGCTCGGCCTGATGTTGCGTGCGCGCCCGGCGGGTCGAATCCGTCACGTGCTCTACAACCCCGGCTTCGTGCGCACCAGCCATGCGGGCGCGCTGAGCCGGCCGGCACGGGCGCTGGTGTCGGCGCTGGCCGCGGTCGCCGCCACCCCGGTCGACCGGGCGGTCGAACCGATCGTCGAGCTGATCGATCAGCCTCCGGAGTGCCAGGTGTCGGCCTACCGGCGCCGGCATCGGCTGCGGCTGAGCGCGGCAGCCGCCGACATCGCCGAGGCGGAGCGCTTGCGGAGCGTAACCGGTCGACTGTGATTACTCCCCGTCGCGTATAGAGATTCTCTGTTGGTTGTTGTGACTGCCTGTCGACAGGGTTGACAAGGTTTCAGCGGCAGATCTCTACGGTGCGTGGTGAGATGGATGCGTACGGGTGGCTCGGAGCTTGTGAAATAGATCGCTCAGTTGTAGTGATTGACGTTTTACCTGGTCATCGGGCATTCTTCACCTATGCGGTGGACATACACCGGCGTGGCGCGCCGCTACGTCGACCTCGTGCGGATCGCCAGCGCCCTCTGTCGCTAGTCGTCGACGGCGTCCGGTGCCACGCTCCGTGGCACCCCGCCAGGTGTGCCTGGTCCTCTCCACCGGGTCCGGGTTGATGTAGGTAGCCACCGTCCGTCACCGGTGGACAGGTCGGGCACCCGCGCCCGTGCCAGCTGTACAGCCGGTCCCGAGATGCCTGCTGCCGGCATTTCGTATGCCGCTGGCATTGTCGTCCGCCTCCCGTCGGTGGACGTCGCTCCACCGCCCCCGTTCCGTGTTCCTCGTCCGCCGCGGCGTCATCAGACGCCTGCGCGGCCCTGCCCGCGCCCTGCCTGAGAACGTCCCGTGCCCTGCCACCGCCGGGTCGTGTCTTCGGCGCGCCCGTAACCGACCGGCATCCGTGCCGGTCGGCACCCTGCCATGCCTGACTTCCGCCTGACTTCTTCGCCGCACGCCTGACGTTTCTCATGCCTGAGAGGACCAACCCGTGAGTACCCCGAGGACGACCTTCCTGAGTTCCGCCTCGTCACCTGAGCCGGCGGCGCCGGTGATGGGGCGACGTGGGTTCCTGCGCCTGGGGGCGCTGGCCGGAGGCTCGATCCTGCTGGCGGCGTGCGGGGGCGGCGGTGACTCGGCCTCGGGTGGCAGCACCAGCGGGGGCACCCTGCGCTGGGGATGGGCGCTGGTCACCTCCTGGGACCCGATCACGTCGTCGGCCGGGTGGGACGTCCACGCCCTCTCGCTGGTCTACGCGGGCCTGACGAAGCTGGACGAGAAGGCGAACCCGGTGCCCGCGCTCGCCAGCTCCTGGGAGTACAGCGCTGACGGCACGTCGGTCACCTTCCACCTGCGTTCCGGGCTCACGTTCAGCGACGGCACCGCGGTGGACGCCGCCGCCGTCAAGAAGAGCCTCGAGCGTGGCCGGGACGCGAAGAACTCGTTGGTGGCCGCCCAGCTCGCCAGCCTCAAGGAGGTCGTGGCGGTCGACGCGACGACCGTCCGCATCGACCTGAAGAACACCGACTACCAGCTGCCCGCCATTCTCGCCGGCAAGACCGGGATGATCGTCAGCCCGAAGGCCATCGACACCGACGAGAAGGGGCTGGCGACCAGGCCGGTCGGCGCCGGGCCGTTCCAGCTGAACTCCTACGTGCCCAACGACAGCGCGAAGCTGACGCGCTTCGCCGGCTACTGGGACGCCGCCAACATCAAGCCGGACAACTTCGAGCTCTACCCGGCGCCCGAGGCCGCCACCGCCCTCGCGTCGCTCCAGTCGGGCCGCCTCGACGTCGCCATGATCCCCGCGTCGCAGCTCACCGCGGTCAAGGCCGCCGGGTTCGAGGTGCAGGTCATCTCATCGCTGGTCATCAGCGTGCTCGACGTCAACAACACGGTGGCTCCGTTCGACAACCCCAAGGTCGTCCAGGCGATCAAGCACGCGGTCGACCGGAAGGCACTGGTGGACACCGTCAACTTCGGTGTCGGCGAGGTCAACTACCAGCCGTTCCCGAAGGGGCACGCCGGGCACAACGCCGCCCTGGAGAACGCCTACCCGTACGACGTGGCCAAGGCCAAGAAGCTGCTCGCCGAGGCCGGGCACCCGGACGGCATCGACGTCACGCTCACCACCACGGTCGCCGAGGGGCTGCCCGAGCAGGTCCAGGCGCAGCTCGCCAAGGCCGGGATCCGGGTCAAGCTGGAGGTCATCCCGCAGGCCCAGGCGACCCAGCAGGTCTACATCCAGCGGGCGAAGCCGTTCTTCACCGACCAGTTCGCCGGGCGGGAGAGCCCCGTGCAGGCGTTCCAGGTGCTCTTCGGCGACCAGGGCCTGATGAACCCGGGCCGGACCAACCCGCCGGCGCTCAAGGAGGCGGTCGCGAAGATCACCGCGACGCCGCTGGACGACCCGAACTACGCGTCCGTCGTGCAGGCGGCGACGAAGGTCGCCGTGGAGAACATGCCCAACGTCTTCCTCTTCAGCAACCCGCGGATCCTGGCCCGTCGCTCGAACGTGTCGCCGGTCGGCAGCTACCTGATGGCGCAGCGGTTCGAGGGCGTCACCGTGACCGGGAACAGCTGACCATGACCACCCTCGACGTCGTCGGCTCCGGAGGACGGGGCCAACCGGAGCCGTCGCAGCCGTCGCAGCCGTCGCGGCCGTCGCGGCTTCCGGGGGGCGCGGGCCTGCTGCGCCGCTGGCGCCCATCGGGCCTGTCCGGGCTGGCCCGTGGCCTCGGGCAACTGCTGGCGGTGGGGGTGCCGGTGACACTGCTGGCCACCTTCATCACCTACGGCATGACCGCACTCACCGACAGCAACCCGGCTGCGACCGTGCTCGGGGATCTCGCCACGCCGCAGGACATCGAGCGGATGAACCACCAGTTCGGGCTGGACCGGCCGTTCCTCGTCCAGTACGTGAGCTGGCTCGGCAACGCGCTCACCGGGGATCTCGGCTACTCCTACTTCACCACCCTGCCGGTGCGGGACAGCGTCGCGCAGGCCCTGCCGGTCGACCTGTCGATCACGCTGGTGGCCGCGGTGGTCGCCATCCTCGTCGGCGGGGTGACCGGGATCGCGGCGGCGCTGAACAACGGCGGGCGGCTCGACCGCGCGGTCACGGCGGTGTGCGCAGTGGCGTCGACCATCCCGCCGTTCGTCGTCGGGATCGGTCTGATCATCCTGTTCGCGGTGACGGTGCCCGTGCTGCCCTCCGGCGGCTACGTGCCGTTCACCGAGGACCCCGGTCAGTGGCTGAAGTTCGTGATCCTGCCGGGGATCGCCCTCAGCGTGGAGTTCGGTGCGGAGCTCACGCGCCAGATCCGCACCTCCCTGGTGGGCACCCTGCGGGAGAACTTCGTGACCGGTGCCACCGTGCGGGGGCTGTCGGTGCGCAGGGTCGTGTTCGGCCATGCGCTGCGCAACGCCGTCGGACCGGCGCTGACCGTTGTCGGCCTGTACGTGCCGCGGCTGATCGGCGGTGCGGTTGTCGCCGAGGCGGTCTTCAACCTGCCCGGTCTGGGGCAGCAGGCGCTGCAGGCCGCCGAGCGCGGTGACATTCCCGTCATCCAGGGCGTTCTCGTCACCTCGATCGCACTGGTTCTGGTCTGCAACGTCGCGGTCAACGTGGCGCTGGTGCGGCTCCGCCCCGCCGCGGAGCGGCGATCATGAGCGTGCTGCGCCGGATGATCCGGCTGCGTTCGGTGCGCCTCGCCCTGCTGGTCCTCGCCGTCGTCGCCGTCCTCGCGGTCGCCGGCGGCTCGCTCGCGCCGCAGGACCCGATCGCCCAGGACCCGAAGGCGATCCTGCAGAACCCGAGCGGCGCCCACTGGCTGGGCACCGACTACCTGGGCCGCGACGTGCTGAGCCGGCTGATGGACGCCACCGGCCGCTCGGTGGTCGGCGCGGCCGAGGCGGTCGGCGTCGGGCTCCTGCTCGGTGCGCCCGCGGGGCTGGCGTCGGTGGTGTTCGGCCGGGCCTTCGAATGGCTCGCGCTGCGGATCAGCGACGCGCTGCTCACCCTGCCCTACATCATCTTCGCGATCGCGGTCACCGGGATCATCGGCAACGGCATCCACCAGGCGATGCTCGCGATCGGCCTGGTGCTCGCCCCGAACTACTTCCGGATCACCCGGGCCGCGACGCTCGGCCTGGCCTCCTCCCAGTACGTCGAGATCGCCGAGCTGGTCGGGGCGTCCCGCTGGTGGATCCTGCGGACGCACATCTGGAACAAGGTGCTGCCCACCATCGTGGTGACCGCGGCGAGCGGGGCGGCGGCGTCGCTGCTGGTGGTCTCGTCGCTGTCGTTCCTCGGCATCGGGACGAAGCCTCCCGCGCCCACCTGGGGCGGAATGCTCTCGTCGGACCTGAACTACCTCGCCCAGCGGCCCTGGGCACCGCTCGCGCCCTCACTGGTGATCATCATCACGGTGGCTGCGCTGAACGCGCTCGCGGACGCGCTCCGTGACACCACCGGCATCGTCACCGGCGATCCCGGTGGCAGCGGCCGTGCCCGCGGCGGCGACTCCGCCGACACAGCCCAGACCAGCTCCGCCGCGACGGCCACGGCCACCGGGCCCGTCGAGACCACCGCGGTGGCGACGTCCTCCATACCCCGGCAGAACCGGGAGGTGCGCGATGCCTGACGACCTGCTTCGGGTCGAGGACCTGAACATCACCGTCGGCGGCGCGCCGTTCGGGCGGCGCCGGCGCGCCCGCGACGTCGGCGGAGTCCCCGCAGTGCAGGGAGTCTCGTTCACCGTCCGGCGCGGCGAGGCGGTGGGGTTCGTCGGCGAGTCCGGCAGCGGCAAGACCCTGACCTGCCGGGCCGCCCTCGGCGTTCTCGCGCCCGGCTGCACGGTCAGCTCCGGTGAGATCGACTTCGACGGGACGTCTCTCGTCGACCTGCCCCGGCGCCGCTGGGACGGGCTGCGCGGCACCCGCATCGGTGCGGTCTTCCAGGATCCCGGCTCGTACCTCAACCCATCCCACACGGTGGGCCGCCAGCTCGCCGAGCAGTTCCGGATCAAGGTCGGGCATCGCCGCCGCGAAGCCCGCCAGGCCGCGATCGCGCTGCTCGGCACGCTCGGCCTGCACCAGCCCGAGCTGGTCTACCACCAGTACCCGCACGAGCTGTCCGGCGGCATGCTGCAACGGGTCGTGCTCGCGATCGCCGTCGCCGGTGAGCCGGACCTGCTCGTCGCCGACGAGGCGACGACCGCGCTCGACGTCACCGTGCAGGCGGAGGTGCTGGAGGCGCTGGACCTGCTGCGCGCCGAGCGCGGCCTGGCGATCCTCGCCGTCTCCCACGACCTTGCCGTGATCGCGCAGCTCTGCGACCGGATCCTGGTCTTCTACGCCGGCGAGATCGTCGAGGCCGGGCCCACGGCGGACGTCCTGGCGAACCCGCGCCACCCCTACACGGCGGCGCTGCTGCGAGTCGCCTCCGTCGGTGACTGGCGGCGCCGTGAGCTGGACGTCATCGACGGTGCCGCGCCACCGGTGGGCGCGCGGATCACCGGCTGCCGGTTCGCCGACCGCTGCGCCTTCGTCACCGACGCCTGCCGCGCGGCGCCGGTGGAGCTGCGGGCGGTGCCGGACGCGCCGGCCGGTACGCCCGGGGGAGAGCGGTTCGCGCGGTGCGCCCGGCTGGGCGAGATCGAACTGACGCCCCGTGTCCCCGAGCGAGCAGGAGCACCCGCATGAACGCCACCAGGACCGCCGTTGTCACGGAGCCGTTCCCGGATGGTTCCGCGGAACCGCATCCGGACGGTTCCGCGGAACCGGTTCCGGTGGCTGCCGCGGCGCCGCTGCTGGACGTCCGTGGCCTGACCGTCTCCTTCCGGGCCCGTAGCGGGCCGGGACGGCGCACGACCGTCCTGCGGGACGTCTCGCTGGCCGTCCGTCCCGGCGAGATCGTCGGCGTCATCGGCGAGACCGGATCGGGCAAGACCACCCTCGCCCGCGCAATCGCCGGTCTGACCCGGACCGACGCCGGTGAGGTCGAGGTCGACGGCCGGGACGTCCGCGGCCTGCGCCGCCGTGCCCGCCGGGACTTCCGCCGCAGCGGTGCCATCCGCTTCGTCTTCCAGGACCCGCTACGCGCCCTCGATCCCGATCTCACGATCGGCACCAGCATCGCCGAGGGGCTGGCCGTCGCCGGCCGCGGCAGCCGCGACGACCGCCGCGCGGCCGTCTCCGACGCGCTGCGCAGGGTCGGCCTCGACCCCGCGGTGGCGGACCGCCTGCCCGGGGCGATCTCCGGGGGCCAGCGGCAGCGGGCGTCCATCGCCCGCGCGATCGTCGACGACCCGCGGCTGCTCATCTGTGACGAGCCCGTCAGCGCGCTGGACGGATCGAACCGCAACCTCATCCTTCGGCTGCTGGACGGGCTGCGCCGTCAGCCCGCCGATCTCGCCCATCCTGCCGTTTCCGCCGGCGTAGCCGATGCGGACCCTGGCCGTGGCCGGCTGGGGATCATCATCATCTCGCACGACCTGAGCTCGCTCGCCGGCATCGCGGACCGGGTCGTCGTCCTCTACCGCGGCCGCGTAGTCGAGGACGGCCCGATCGCCGAGGTGTTCGACCGGCCGCGGCATCCCTACACCGCGCTGCTGATCGCCTCGGCACCGAGCATCCGCGACGAGGACGGCCCGACCCCGCCGCAGCTGCGGCGGCCCGCCGGCGGACCGGGTGCCGAGCGGCGGCCCGCCGACGCCTGCGGCTTCGCGCACCGGTGCCCCTTCGCCACCGACGCCTGCGACCACACCCCTGCCGCGCTGCCCGCCGCGGCGGGCTGGACCGTCGCCTGCCATCACACCGAGACCTGGCGGTCCTCGCTACCAGCAGCATCGCTGCCGGTGACATCGCCACCGGCGGTCGCGCCACCGGCGGCCTCGCTGCTGGCGGCGCGACCGCCGGCGGCTTCACTGCCGGCGGACCTCGACCTGCCGGTCCGGCGCCGCGACGCCGCCAGGCCGTCGATCTCCGCCGCCGCGGGGCCGGGAGCGACTGCCACTTCCACCGCACCTGCCAGCGCACCCGCCGCGGCATCCTCCACCGCACCTGCCCCCGCGCGCGCCGCGGTCGACGCGGTCGACGCGGGTGCGGCGCTGACCGCCCTGTCCACAAAGGAGTGAACAACGATGTCCGTTGAGTTCATCGGGATGGTTTCCACCTCGGCCGGGAGCGAGTCCCAGGGCTCGACCGGCCCCGTTGTCGACCCGGACTACCTGGACGGGTTCGTCCGCGCCCATGAGGAAGCCGGCTTCGACCGGGTGCTGGTCGCGCACGCCTCCTTCATGCCGGACGGTTTCGTCGTCGCCGACCAGATCCTCGCCCGCTCGAAGAAGCTCGGCGTCCTGCTCGCGCACCGGCCCGGTTTCGTCGCCCCGACCATCGCCGCGCGCAAGTACGCCACCATCGACGCGTTCAACCCCGGCCGCATCGCCCTGCACGTCATCACCGGTGGGGACGACGCCGACCAGGCCCGCGACGGCGACCTCACCGACAAGGCCACCCGCTACCGGCGCACCGACGAGTTCCTCGACATCCTGCGGCGCGAGTGGGAGTCGGCCGCCCCGTTCGACTACGACGGCGACTTCTACCAGATCCGCGGCGCCTGGTCGGCGGTGCGCCCGCCCGCCGGACGCATCCCGATCTACTTCGGTGGCGCCTCCGACGACGCGGTACGGGTCGGCGGGAAGCACGCCGACGTCTACGCGTTCTGGGGCGAGCCGCTGGCCGGGATCGTCGAGCGCATCCGGCAGGTCCGGGCCGCCGCCGCCCCGTACGGGCGTGACCCGCGGTTCAGTGTCAGCCTGCGGCCCATCCCCGCCGACACCGAGCAGGCCGCCTGGGACCGTGCCGCCGAGATCCTGGAGCTCACCCGGGAACGCAGCGCCGACATCCAGAAGTTCCTGAAGGGCTCCGAGCAGGTCGGCAGCCAGCGGCTGCTGAAGTACGCCGACGAGGGCGACGTCCACGACAAGCGGCTGTGGACCGCCATCGCCAAGGTGACCGGCGCCGTCGGCAACTCCACCGCGCTGGTCGGCAGCTACGAGCAGGTCGCAGAGGCGCTCGTCGACTACGTGAACGTCGGCGTCTCAACGCTGCTCATCCGCGGCTTCGACCCGGTCGCCGACGCCCGGGACTACGGCAGCCTGGTGAAGCTCGTCCACGAGCGGACCGCCGACCGTGACCCCGTCACCGGCTCCGGCTCCGGCACACCGGCTGTGACCGCGCCCGCCGCGGCCCCGGCGTCCGTCTGACCTGAATCTCACTGGAAGCCGACGAAGGCGAGCAGGAGCTGACATGGCCATCGAGATCCTCGGCATGGTGGGAACCAAGGAGGTGTCGGAGACCCGCGGCTCGTACTTCGACGGCCCCGCGGTCGACGCCGCCTACCTGACCCGGTTCGCGCAGGCGCATGACGAGGCCGGCTTCGACCGTGTCCTCATCGGCTACGGGGCGACGGCACCCGACGGGTTCGCCGTCGCCGGCCACGTGCTGGCGCACACCCGGCGCCTCGGCGTGCTCATCGCGCACCGGCCCGGCTTCGTCGCGCCGACCCTGGCCGCCCGCAAGCTCGCCACCCTCGACCAGCTCAGCGGTGGTGGACGGGTCGCCATCCACCACATCTCCGGCGGCAACGACGCCGACCAGCGCCGCGACGGCGACTTCGCCGACCACGACACCCGCTACGCGCGCACCGCGGAGTTCATGGACGTCCTGCGGCGCACGCTCACCTCCGACGCGCCGTTCGACCACGAGGGGCCGTTCTACCGGTTCGAAGGCGCCTACAGCTCGGTGAAGCCGGCGACCGCCGCCGGCATCCCGCTGTTCTTCGGCGGGCAGTCCGAGGCGGCCGTCGAGGTGGGTGCCCGGCACGCGGACGTCTACATGCTGTTCGGTGAGCCGCTCGAACAGACCGCGGAGCGCATCGCCCTGCTGCGCGCCCAGGCGGCGAAGCACGGCCGCACGCTGCGCTTCAGCCTCTCCACCCGG
The DNA here is from genome assembly GCF_001536285.1 of Parafrankia irregularis. Lineage (NCBI taxonomy): Bacteria > Bacillati > Actinomycetota > Actinomycetes > Frankiales > Frankiaceae > Parafrankia > Parafrankia irregularis. The sequence goes on from NZ_FAOZ01000016.1 coordinate 44,673, forward strand.
CCGATCGTCGCCGCGACGGAGGAAGCCGCCTGGGCCCGTGCCGAGACGATCGCCGCCGAGACCCGCCGCCGCGCCGAGGCCGCGCGGGTGAGCGCGGCACTGGTCGCCGGGCCAGCCGGGTCATCGGGGCCAGCGGGGTCGGCGGGGTCGGCTGCGGCGGGCAGGGCGCTGTTCGCGACGTCCGGCTCTGTGGCGTCCGCCCGGCTGCAGGAGGTGGCGGCCCGCCAGCAGGTGTACGACGAGCGCCTCTGGTTCGGCGTCACCGCGCTGACCGGCCCCGGCGGCAACTCCTCCGGCCATGTCGGCACCCCACAGCAGGTCGCCGACGCGCTGCTGCGCTACCACGAGATCGGCGTCGACACGTTCCTCATCCGCGGCTTCGACCCCTACGACGACGTCGTCGACTGGGGCAGGGAGCTGATTCCCGCCCTGCGGGCCGGCGCCTCCCGCGCACGCGAGGTGGTCCACTCCTGACTGGGGTCGATGACACGGCAGGCGGCTGACCTCCTGAACGCGCAAGCGCAGGTCAGCCCGCCTCCGCCTCCGTAACCACCGGCCGATGTGGCTGACAGCTGACGATCGAGCCTCGTGGGGCCCCGTCGCGATGGCTATTCCTCGTCGAGCACCGTGATGCCCAGGGCGCCGGCCAGGGAGTAGGCCAGCGCCACCATGTCGCGGCTGGCGACCCCGGCGCCGGCCATGCTCGTCACCCCGTTCACCCCCACCAGCACACAGTCGAGGAGCCGGGCGCCGTCCATCTTCGCGCCGGAGAACTGCGCGCTGGTCAGGTCGCAGTCCTCGAACGTCACGCCACGCAGGTCGGCATCCTGAAAATCGGCCTGCTTCAGATTGCAACCCTCAAACAGCACGTTCGCCGCGGTGGTCGACCGGAAACGGGTGAGATCAAGCCGGCAGTCCCGGAAGATGACATCGCGCAGCCGCCCATTCGTCCAGGCAACCCCCGTCATCCTGTTCGTCGTCACTGCAACCCGGATCAGCGACGAGTTCATCGCCCGGAGATTCGACAGGTTCGATCGCTCGATGACGGTGTTCGTCACCATGGCTCGGGTGAGCCGTGTGCCACTCAGGTCGACACCCGTAAGACGGCAGGTGTCGATTTCCACCGCCTCAGCCCTCTGGTCGGCCAGATCGGAACCGTCGAAAAGAAAGTTCGTGTAGACGCCGTCGTCGGTAATCGCCGAGTCCGTGGCCGTGAGTGAAGCCGGAACGGCGGGTGCGGCAGGTCGCCGCTCGGATGCCCCGCGTGGAACTCTGCTGGGAGGCGTGTAAGGCATGAGGCGCAGTGTATTCCCGGCGCGCCCGATCCTCGTGGGCAGGATCCGCGGTGGATCACGCTGTGTTCGACCGCTATCGAATTCCGCCTGCCGGGTCTCCGTTCGGTGGAATCGGATCCCTCGGGTGCGTGCGTGGCGCTAGCATTGAGCCTGCACCACAGTGGATGCGGACACTGCACGCGACCGCGTCGGTACGCCAGCCATCCTGCGCGGTCCCCATCCGCCGGTCATCGGACAGCAGGCAGGGCCAAAAGGGGGAAAGGGTGGCTGGCCTACCAGTGCAACCTCACGGTGCCCGCCTGATCCGCCTGGCCCGTCCATGTCGCTGCTGCCGTTTTCGCCGAGCAAGAAGTATGGATTGTAACTGCCGGGGAGCCGGTCACGGATTGGTGCCGATCAAGATCGATAGTCGGTGGGCGGGGAGGTTCGCCCCCCATGAACGTGGCCCGACTTCCGGGAGCCCGGCAGCCCGGCAGCCCGGTAGCCCGGTTTGGCGAGTCGCAAAAGTGAAGAATTTTGGTTGTTCCCGCGACCGAAATCCTTCTTTCTTGCGACTCGCCAGGCAATTCTGCAGCCTCTTTTGCCCCTTTTGGGGTGAACTGCTGGTGCTGTGCGGCGGTGCGGGCACCTCGATGGAGATGGTTGGCGGTGCGGGTGCGGTTCGCCTTCCGTCGGCACGGGCCGCGGATCCGCGACTTCTCGGGATTTCGCTACACGTGCTCTCGGGCGACCGCAATCCTCAGGTTCTCGCCCGATGGGGGCAGGGAAGCGGGCGGGCTCGCGTTCCGATTCCGGTCAGCACTCCGTGCCAGGGGTGCCATGGGTGCCGGGCGTGCCCGGGGCGTCGAGGCGGACCTCGGACCAGCCGAGGTCGCCGAGGTTGACGACGATCGCCTCCTGGGTGGTGCGGGCGATGACGACGACCGCCTCGGCGTCGGGGTCGGGGTTCTCCTCGCGGTGCGGCACATAGGGCGGGACGAAGATGTAGTCGCCGGGGGAGGTCTCGACGCGGGTCTCGACCGGTTCGTCGCCGTCGACGTCGAGGAACACGAAGGCCGGGTTGCCGGAGACGATGTAGATCGCGGTCTCCGACGCGCCGTGGTGGTGGTTGCCGGACGCCGTCGACGCCGGGACGTGTGTCTGCCCCATCCAGAGGCTGCGGGCGCCGACGGTCTTGCCGCTGACCGCTTCCAGCCGCCGCATGCCCGAGGTCTGCGTGGTGTCGCCGACGAGGGCTGAGGGGGCGATGTGGAACAGGCGGCGGTGGAACGGGTCGATGTCGGCGGGCAGCATGACGCCGCTGGGCGTGCGGACGAACTCCCCGCCGGTGCTGCCGGCGGGGACGTGGATGGCGGGCATCAGACTCCCTTGCTGGTGCTGGGTTCGAGGTGCGCATCCACCGGTGCGGCCAGGGGTGCGGGCGGCAGGTCCGAGGGTGCGAGGTCCGCGGGTGCCAGGAGCAGCTGACACAACGCCTCGGCGACGCGCCGTGAGATCTCGGTGGGCAGGCTCTGCCGGGCCCACAGCGCGATCGGCAGGGGGGCCGGCTGGGGCAGGTCGTCGCGGGCGACGAGTCCTTCCGGGGTCTGGCCCAGGGTAGCCATCAGCCCGACGCCGAGGCCGGCCCGGACGGCGGCCTGCACACCGGCGAGCTGGACGGCCTCCGCTCCGATCACGGTCGGGATCGCGTGGAAGGACAGCGCCTCCAGCGCGCGGTTGCGCAGCGAGCAGGGCTGGTCGAAGACGACCAGCGGGACGGGCTGGGACAGGGACGGCCGTTCCCAGGTGGGTGCGGAGTACCAGGTCAGTTCGAGCTGGCCGACCGGCCAGGCGCGGGGGTCGTCGGCCGGCCCGAGCAGCAGGGCCAGGTCCACCTGGCCGGTGTCGAGGCCTTCCCGCAGCCGGTTGCCCCGGTCGATGCGGAAGCGCATGACCTGGTCGGGCAGCTCCTGCTCCAGGACCCCGTTGAGGGGCGGCAACAGCTGCGCCGCGGCGTGTTCCGTCGACCCGATGATCACCGGTTCCGCGGCCTGGGGGACGAAGCTGTGCAGGGTTTCGTCGTGCAGGCGGAGGATCCGCCGGGCCTGGCGGAGGAGGTGCTCGCCGTCGCGGGTGAGCCGGGAGCCGCGCCCCTGCCGTTCGACCAGGATGCGGCCCGTCGCGGCCTCCAGGCGGCGCACATGCTGGCTGACCGCCGCCTGGCTGAGGTGCAGTGCGGACGCCGCGCGCTGGAAGCCGCCGCAGTCCGCGACAGCGACGAAGCTGCGCAGCGGGGCGATGTCCAGGGTGCGTCCCACCAGGTCAGGCTACCTAGCGGCCACACTATCTACACCGAAATGGTAAAAATAATCGCGGAACGCTATAGATCATCATTGCGAAGCGTAGTTGGACACCGCCGGCCAAACGGACGCATGCTGGGCCCATGAACCGGTCGGAGATCGTAGCGGCGGGCGTCGGCTGGCATCTGATCGACCTCACCTGTCGCGGTGCCGCCGTGTGTCGCGGTGCCGCAGTGCGCTGCCGCTGACTGTGTCCCGCCCGCTGTCAGCCCTCTGATCAGGCGTTCTGCCGGCCGGGCTGCACCGGTTCGCCGCGCGGTCGGTCCAGGGGCCGGTCGCCGCACTGAGTACATGGCCCGCTCGGGCCGCTGAGGTCGCTGGTCCGCCCGGCTGTGGATCGTCGCCGATTCGGGGTGTCGGTCCGGCATGCCCGGCGCAAGATCGTCACTTTGGGTGTTGGATCACCCGGCCTGAGGGCGGTCCAGCGCGTGTTGCCGACCAGGAAAGGTCCACCGATGTCTGCTCGCACGCTGAAGCCTCGCACGTTGAAGCTCGGTGCCGTCCTGTTCGGGGTCGGCGGGCCAGGGCAGCACAACACCTGGCTCAGCCCTGAGATCCCGGGCGATGCCAGTGTGGACGTCCACTGGTACATCGCCCGCGCGCAGGCCGCCGAGGCCGCGAAGTTCGACCTCGTCTTCATCGTGGACAGCCAGTTCATCACCCCGGACTCGCCGCACCACTACCTCAGCCGGCTCGAGCCGCTCACGCTGCTGTCCGCGATCGCCGTGCACACCAGCCACATCGGCCTGGTGGGGACGATCACGACGTCCTACAACGAGCCGTTCAACGTCGCGCGCCGGCTGGCGTCCCTCGACCACATCAGCGGTGGGCGGGCCGGCTGGAACGTGGTCACCAGCGGCGACGCGGGCACAGCGGGCAACTACAGCCGGGACGAGCACTACGACTACGCGACCCGCTACGGCCGGGCGCTGGAGCACGTCCAGGTCGCGCGGGCGCTGTGGGACTCCTACGAGGCCGGCGCCTTCCCCCGGGACAAGGAACGCGGCGTGTTCTTCGACCGCGACCGCCAGCATGCGCTGAACCACCGCGGCGAGTACTTCTCGGTGGTCGGCCCGCTCAACCTGGAGCGCACCCCCCAGGGGCAGCCGGTGATCTTCCAGGCGGGGGACTCCGAGGAGGGCCGTGACCTCGGCGCCAGCGTCGCCGAGGCGATCTTCACCCACGCCGAGACGCTGGAGCAGGCACAGGCGTTCCGCACCGAGCTGCGGGCACGGGCGGCCGCCAAGGGGCGCGACCCCGACCAGGTGCTCGTGTTCCCGGGCATCTCGCCGATCATCGCCGACACCGACGAGCAGGCCCGCGAGATCCAGCGGGCGACCCTGGGCGCGAAGAGCTTCGCCCGGGCACTGGCCGAGCTCGGCCGGCCGTTCGGCTGGCACGACTTCTCGCAGTACGACCTGGACGCACCGTTCCCCGAGGTCGGTGACGCCGGTGCGCTCAGCTTCCGGACCCAGGCGGAGGCGATCAAGAAGCATGCCCGGGAGAACGACCTCACCCTGCGCCAGGTCGTCGAGCACCAGCTCAGCGCGCAGTACGCACCCTTCGTCGGCTCGGCGCGCACCGTGGCCGACGAGATCGAGCGCTGGTTCCGCGCCGGCGCGTTCGACGGCATCAACATCATCGTGACGGTGCCCAGCGAGTTCGCGCGTTTCGTCGACGAGGTCCTGCCGATCCTGCGCGAGCGCGGCGTCGTGCGGGACGAGTACGAGTCCACGACGCTGCGCGGCAACCTCGGGCTGCCCATCCCCGAGAACCGCCACACGGCGGCCCGCCAGCAGACGCTGCAGCCCGCCGGTGTGTGACCTGACCTATCACCTCACACTCATCACCCAGTTTCCTGCCGTGGCGGCGCACCGTCGTACCGCGGCCCACCGCACAGCCCGAACCGGCGGGAGCCCGACACCATGACCGACCACCTCGACCACCTCGACTTCGAAGCCACCGGCGGCCTGCGCACCCGCGGGACCGTTCTGATCGTGCCGGGCCGCGGTGAGAGCCCGGCCGTCTACCGCCGCTTCGGCGCCCGCGTGGCGTCGGACACCTATCGGGTGCGGGTGACCGAAGCACCGGTGCTCGATCCGGCCGACCCGGTAGCCTCCCTCGAGGTGATCGCGAAGCAGCTGGCCGAAGCCGCCGCCGGCGTGGGAGACGAGCCGACCCGGCCGCTCGTCGCGGTCGGTTCGGACACCGGCTCGGTGGCGCTGGCAGCGCTCGCCGCGCTCGCCGCCGGTGGTCAGCGCGGCGTCTCCGACGTCTGGCGGCCGGACGCCCTCGTCCTCGCCGGGCTGCCCGGCTACGGCGCCCACGCCACCGGCGGGTGGGACGACGAGCTGAACGCCCGCACCCACTGCCCGGTGCATCGTGGTGTGCTCAGCGACGACCCGGCTGTACAGCGGGGCAGCCTCGGTGACGTCGTCCCCGACGCGCTGCTCGACCTCGCCTACGGCAGCACCGCCGCGCTGCCGCAGCTGCTGCTCGTCGGCGACATCGACCCCGTCGCGGACCGTGAGGCGCTCAGCCGCGCAGCGAAGGCGCTGCCGAACGCGCGGCTGACCGTGGTCCGCGGCGCGCACCACGACGTGCTCAACGACGTCCACCACCGGTCGGTCTCCGCCGAGGTCGTCACGTTCCTGGAGGCGCTGCGCAACGAGCCCTCACTGAGCCCGATCATCGTCACGGAGGCGAGCAGATGGTGACAGCCCTGCCGGCGCTCGACCCCAGGCGGCTGCGGCACGTCTTCGGTGCCTTCCCGTCCGGGGTCGCCGCGGTGGCCGCCCTGGTCGACGGCGCACCCGTGGGAATCGCGGCGAGCTCCTTCACCTCCGTCTCCCTCGAGCCGCCGCTGGTGTCGCTGTGCGTCGCGCACACGTCCAACACCTGGCCGGTGCTGCGCAGCGCGGCCCGCATCGGGGTGAGCATTCTCAGTGCGGACCAGGACCGGGCGGCCCGCCAGCTCGCGGGGCGCGGTGGTGACCGCTTCGCCGAGCTTCGCTGGCGCGTGAGCGAGCACGGCGCCGTCCTGCTCGACGGGGCGAGCGGCTGGATCGAGACCAGCATCGAGCAGGAGGTGCGCGCGGGTGACCACGACGTCATCCTGCTGCGGGTGCACGACCTCGACGCCGACCACGGCATCAGCCCACTGGTGTTCCACGCCAGCCAGTTCCGCCGCCTCGAGCCCTGACCGCCGCGCGGCGCCGCTCAGGGTGGCGATGCGATCAGCTATCAGATCAGCGATCAGCGTCCAGCGCCGTCCGCGGCACTGGACGCGGGGTGGAGCTGTGAGCGCAGCTCGTGGGCGCCGTCGGGGCGGGCGATCTCGTAGTACGTCCGGTAGCCGCCGCCGGGCAGCTCGACCACGGAGAGGTAACGCAGCGCGTGATCGGCATCCAGTGACTGGGCGGCCGGTTCCACCCCGACCGCCTCGAAGTGGCCGGGGCCCGTGCCGAACGCGACACCGGTGCGCTCGGCCCAGTTCTCGGCGGCGCTGGCCCGGCCGTCGTAGAACGCCACCGCCCGGTCACCGTCGAGAAGGACCGAACTGATCCGGACCCCGCGGGCGTCCCAGTGCCCCGGGCGCGGCGCCAGCGCGACGCCGTGCCAGGTCCAGGTCAGACCGTCCGGGCTGGTGGCGTAACGGCTGTCCATCCGGTCGGTGGCGGTGTCGTCCTCCAGCGGGTGGCACGACGCCCACAGATGCCAGCGGCTGCCGTCGTACCTGATCACCGGGTCCTTCACCGCGGTGCGCGCGTCGCCGGGCAGCACGGTCTGGCGGCGGGTGGCGTCGAAGCCGGCGGGGGAGTCGGCCTCCAGGACGTCGACCCACCAGTGGTAGCTGTCGGGGGTGGCGCAGCTGACGTAGAGCCGCCAGGTGCCCTGCGGGGTGACGGCCAGCGCCGCGCGTTCGAGGGACTCGGCGCCGAACGGGCCGCGGGTGATCGTGGCCAGCTGGGTGAAGTTCTCGCCGTCGGTGGACGAGGCGACGATCACCGCGTAGCCGCGCCCGCGCCCGATGGGCCGGCGCAGCCGATAGGTGAGGTAGTAGACGCCGTCCACCAGGATCGCGCTGGGCGCGCCGGCCCAGTAGCCCGGGCCGTCGCCGGGTGGGCCCACCACGATCGTCCCTGTGTCGGGCAGGGGGAGGGGAAGGTGCTCGGCCCGTTCGGCGTGTCCGGTTGTCACGAGGCAATCCTACTTAGCCGGTAAACATGGTCGGAGATGCGGGGGGCTCACCGGCGTTCCGCCGGTGTCGGGTTGTCGCCGTGCGGCCTCGCTCACCTCGGACTCCTTTCCACTATTTCTATCGAACTTATCGGTTATGCTCCGGATGACGACGCGGCGCCGGGTCGTCACCTGCCGTTACGGCAGATTCTGTGTCGTGTCGCCCCACCAGGAGCGTGTCGAGATGCCCCTGCCCGACTTCCTCGTCATCGGCGTCCCCAAGGCCGGTACGACCGCCATCCACGCGGCACTCAGTCGGCACCCGCAACTGTTCCTGTCCCAGGTCAAGGAGCCGAAGTACTTCCTCTCGGACGGGCCGCCGCCCGCCTGGCGCGGGCCCGGTGACGTCCAGACCAGCCAGGAACACGTGTGGCGGCCCGCGGACTACGAGGCGCTGTTCGACCAGGCGCCACCCGGAGCGCTGCGCGGCGAGGCGACCCCGTTCTATCTCTACGACCTCGACGCGCAGAACCGGATCCGTCGGCTGCTGCCGAAGGCGCGGCTGGTGGTGCTGCTGCGCAACCCGGTCGACCGGGCCCACTCGAACTGGACGCATCTGTGGGCCGCCGGGCTCGAGCCGGAGCGGGACTTCGTCCGCGCCTGCGCGCTGGAGGAGAGCCGTCGAGCCGCCGGCTGGGCACATTTCTGGCATTACGTCTCGCAGGGCCTCTACGGGGAACAGCTCGCCCACCTATTCGAGCTGTTCCCGCGCGAGCAGGTGCTCCTGCTGCGCTACCGCGACCTGCGCGACGATCCGGTGGCCACCCTCGACCGGGTCTGCGAGTTCCTCGAGGTCGAGACCGGGCTGCTGGACGTCGTGCCCGCACAGAACGTCACCCCGTTCGTGGCGGACACCCGGCCGAACGCCGTGCTGCGGGCGGTGCTGCGCACGGGCGGGCGGTTCGGCCAGCACTTCCCGGTGCCGGCGCGCCGGGCTGTGCGGGGTCCGCTGCTCACGCTTCTGCAGCGTGAGCGGGGCGGGCGCGCGAAGCTGACCCCGGCCGAGCGGGCCGCGGTGCTGCCGTACTTCACCTCCGACATCGCCCGCCTGGAGGAGGTGACCGGTCTGTCCTACGCGGACTGGCTCACCGTCGGCCTCGAACCGGACGTGATCGACTAGCGCGGCGTGTGCCCCGAGGCCGCTGCTGGAAGATCATGGGATTTTGGTTGTCCTGGCGACCGCGATCCTCAACTCTTGTCTGGCAGCAATGGGTTCTTGGGGTGTGCCCCGAGGCCGCGCCAGTCGCGCCAGTCGCGCCAGTCGCGGCCCGGCGCCGGGCCGCGACTCGAAGAGCTCTGGGCCCCGGGGGCTCCGGAGTCTGAGGTGCTGCGCTAGACGGCTGCGGCACCTGGGGCCGCTGCGGTGTCTGCGGTGGCCGCGGCGCCTTCGGGAGCTGCGCCGTTCACCACGCCCGCGGTGTCCGCGATGCTCGTTGCATCCGTGATGTCTGTGATGGCCGCCGGGTCTGGCAGTACCTTGCCCCGGTTGAGGATTCCGCGCGGGTCGAAGACAGCGCGAAGCCGCCGCTGCAGGTCGACGGAGCCGTCGCCGAGCTCGGCCGCCACCCAGCGGCGTTTGAGCAGGCCGACGCCATGCTCACCGGTGAGCGTGCCGCCCATCTCCAACGCCGTGGTGAACACTTCGTCGGCGGCGCGCCACACCGCCTCGGGTACCTGCGGTGCGCCCGGGTCCAGAGCGGCCCCACCCAGCTCTGCCCCACCCTGGCCGGCTCCGGCACCGGCACCGGCGGCCTCGGCAGGGTCGACGACGAAGATCGGGTGGAGGTTGCCGTCGGCGGCGTGGGCGAGGGTGGCGACCACCACGTTGTGCCGCTCGCCGATGCGGGCGATCGCCTCGACCATTTCGGCGAGGCGTGAGCGGGGCACGGCGACGTCCTCGATCAGGGGCCGGCCGAGACGTTCGATCGCCGGCAGCGCCAGCCGGCGGGCGGCGAGCAGCTCGTCGGCGCTCGCCGGATCGGTGCTGATCTCCACGACGGTGGCGTGCTCGCGTATCGCGGCCGCCAGCCGGTCGGCGTCCGCCTCGGCGCCCGAGCCGTCGGTCTGCGCGAGCAGCAGGGCCTGCCCGCGTGCCCGCAGGTCCGTCCCGCGCCAGGCGTCGAGCGCGGCGAGGAAACGGGCGTCGAGCAGTTCCAGCAGCGCCGGCGTCACACCGGCGGCGAGGACGGCGCCGGCGGCGGCCGCGGCGGCGTGCGCGTCGCGGAAGTAGGCCGCGACGGTGGCCGGCTGGCCGGGCGGAATCGGCTGCAGCCGCAGCGCGGCCGCGACGACCACGCCGAGGGTGCCTTCCGAGCCGACGAGCAGCGCGGTGAGGTCGTAGCCGGTGACGCCCTTGACGGTGCGCCGGCCGGTGCGCAGCAGCTCCCCGCCCGGCAGCACCACGTCGAGCCCCAGCACGGCCTCGCGGGTGACGCCGTACTTCGCGCAGCGCAGGCCACCGGCGTTGGTCGCGATGTTCCCGCCGAGGGTGGAGATGTCGTGGCTGGCCGGGTCGGGTGCGTAGCGCAGGCCGTGCGCGGCCGCGGCCTGGTCCAGCTCGGCGGCCCGCACGCCCGGCTCGACGACGGCGATCATGTCGGCGGGGGAGAGCTCGCGGATGCGGTTCATCCGCTCCAGGCTCAGGACCAGCTCGCCGGGGCCGGCGACCGCGCCGCCGGCGAGCCCCGTCCCGGCGCCGCGTGGCACGACCGGGACGCGGTACTCGTGCGCCAGGCGCAGCACCGCGCGCACGTCGTCGACGCCGACGGCCCGGACGACGACCGCCGGCGGTGCCGGTGACGGCCATCCGGACCGGTCTGCCCGGGCCGCGGTCAGGTCTGCGGGGTCCTGGCTGACGCTGCCGGCGCTGGTGGCGGCCCGCAACGCGGGCAGAAAGCCTTCCGGCAGGCCGGCTCCGCCACCGGCACCACCGGCGCCACCACCGCTGGCGCCGGTGGCGGCAGCAGTGGCGGCGTTCGACGGCGTCAGGCTGACCTGCCCGCGGCGGCGCGCAGCTCCTCCACGCGGTTGGTGCGCTCCCAGGTGAAGTTCGGCTCGTCGCGGCCGAAGTGGCCGTAGGCGGCGGTCGGGCGGTAGATCGGCCGAAGCAGGTCGAGGTCGCGGATGATCGCGGCCGGCCGCAGGTCGAAGACCTCGGTCACGGCGTGCTCGATCCGGGTGACCGGCACCGTCTCGGTACCGAACGTCTCCACGAACAGCCCGACCGGCTCGGCCTTCCCGATCGCATACGCGACCTGCAGCTCCGCCCGGTGCGCCAGCCCGGCCGCGACCACGTTCTTGGCCGCCCACCGCAGGGCGTACGCGGCGGACCGGTCAACCTTGGACGGGTCCTTGCCCGAGAACGCGCCACCGCCGTGGCGTGCCGACCCGCCGTAGGTGTCGATGATGATCTTTCGTCCGGTCAGGCCGGCGTCACCCTGCGGCCCGCCGACCTCGAACCGGCCGGTGGGGTTGACCAGCAGCCGGTAGCCGTCGACCTCCAGGTTGAGGTTCTCCTCGGCGAGCCGCTTGAGTTCCGGCTCGACGACCTGGGCGCGGATGTCGGCGCTGAGCGTGAGGTCGAGGTCGACCCCGGGCGCGTGGTGCGCGGAGACCACGACGGTGTCGAGCCGGACCGGACCGTGCTCGTCGTACTCGATCGTGACCTGGGTCTTGCCGTCCGGGCGCAGGTAGTCCAGCAGGCCGTCGTGACGTACCCGGGCGAGGCGGGCGGACAGCCGGTGCGCCAGGGTGATCGGCAAAGGCAGCAGGGCCGGGGTCTCGTCGGTGGCGTAGCCGAACATGATGCCCTGGTCGCCGGCACCCTGCTGGGCCAGCGCGTCGTCGGCACCCTCGACCCGGGCCTCGTGGGCGCGGTCGACACCCTGGGCGATGTCGGGCGACTGCGATCCGATCGAGACCAGCACACCGACGGTGGCGCCGTCGAAGCCCGTCGCGGCGTCGTACCCGATCTCGGTCAGGGTGCGGCGGACGACGCTGGTGACGTCGACGTGGGCCGCGGTGGTGACCTCCCCGGCGACGTGCACATGCCCGGTGGTCAGCAAGGTCTCCACGGCCACCCGCGAGCGCGGGTCGCCGGCCAGGAAGGCGTCGAGCAGCGCGTCGCTGATCTGGTCGGCGAGCTTGTCGGGATGCCCTTCGGTGACTGATTCGGAGGTGAACAGGCGACGCGGCATTGGCATGACCTCGATGTCGTGACGGCGCTCCCGCGGCGACGGGTGCGCATACGGCGAAGACGGAGGAAACCGGGAGGAACGATGCGGGACAGGGAGGTGGGACCTCAGCCGGGCTGCGCCCCGGTGGCGGCGGGCCGGGCGGGGTCGGCGGACCATTCGGACCAGGAACCCGGGTAGAGCACCGCCTCCACGCCGACCGTGGCCAGGGCGGCGGCGAGGAAGGACGCCGTGACACCGGAGCCGCAGTACACGCCGACGGCGGGCGCGTCCTCGCCTGGCCCGGGCTGCGTGACGCCCACTGCCGCCAGCGCGGCGTTCAGCTCCGCCGGCGGCAGGACGCGACCGGCGGCCCCGAGCAGCGAGGCCGCGGGCAGGCTGCGCGCACCTGGGATGTGGCCGGCGCGCGGGTCAATCGGTTCGGTCTCGCCACGGTAACGCTCGCCTGCCCGGGCGTCGAGCAGCACGCCGTCGCGCGCGAGCCGGGCGGCTTCGTCCGCATCGAGCGCCGGTAGCTGGCCGGGGGAGAGCACCACGTCACCCACAGGTGCGGTCACCTCACCGGTCTGCACCGGCAGCCCGGCCTCGAGCCAGGCGGCGAGGCCGCCGTCGAGCAGCCGCACCTGCCGGTGGCCGGCCCAGCGCAGCAACCACCAGGCCCGGGCGGCGGCGAGACCGCCACTGTTGTCGTAGACGACGACCTCGTCGCCGGCACGCAGGCCCCACCGCCGGGCTGCGGCCTGCAGGCGTTCGGCTGCGGGCAGCGGATGGCGGCCGGTGCCCGGGCCGGGCTTGTCGGAAAGCTCGGTCTCGAGATCGACGAACACCGCGCCGGGGAGATGACCGGCCAGGTAGTGCTCGTGGCCGTGGTCGTCGCCGAGGGCCCAGCGCACGTCGAGCAGGACGATGCGTTCGCCTGCGTCCAGCCGGCCGGCGAGGTCGGTCGGGTCGACGACGCCGACCGCCGCCGGGTGGGCCTGGTCGCTCCCGGGGAGGCCGGGAGTCTTGGTGCCGCTCACAGGGCGACCTTCCGTCGGATGAATACGCGGATTCGCGGAGACAGGTGGATACGAGGGGACAGCTGTGAAGCGCGCAGGCGCCGGGGCGCGGCGGTGCGTGGGCCCGCAGGTCCGCGAGCCCGCAGGCTCACGGGATTGCGGGATTGCGGGATCAGGCGGCCGGGCGGCTGCCGTTGAGCGGGGCGGTCGGTGGTGCCAGTGCCGTCAGGACTGCGCGCAGCACCCGCAGGTGAGCGCTGAGCCAGCGCTCGCCATGTGCCTCGACCTCGCCGAGGGCAGCCTCCACCAGGGTGAACGAACGAACCGGCAGCGCCGCGCCCAGTTCGGCGAGCACCGCGCGCAGCGCGACGTCGGTCGTGACGCGGTGTTCCGGTGCGTTCGCCACGACCACCGGCACCACCAGCGTGCCGGCGAGCGCTCCCGGGGGGAGCAGATCCAGGAACGCCTTGAGCAGGCCGGTGTACTGGCCCTTGTAGGCCGGTGTCGCCACGACGAGGACCTCGGCGTCACGCACCTCGGCCAGCCTGGCCCGGACCAGGCCGTGGGTGTCGGTGAACAGGTCGCCGGCGAGCCGGGCCAGCTCCACCGTGCCGCTGCCCGCGCCCGATGTTCCCGAAGTGCCGGGCGGGCCGAGTCCTTCGGCCGCGGCGGTGCCCTCCGGGCCGAAGGCGGCCGGTGGGCGCGCGGGCAGCGACGTCGCCAGCCGGTGCGCCAGGAACCGCGCGACCGTCAGCGTGCGGGACGCCGGCTGCGGACTTCCGTCCAGAACGACCAGTGAGGGTCGCGGCGCGAGAGTGCCGCGGGGGCCGGGCGGGGCGCTCATCGTTGGCTCGCTCTCTGGAGTCGCGGTCTGCCTGGTGGCCATGGCCACGGCCACAGGACCGGACCGCCGGGACCCGCCGCGGGCTCGCCCCGGCCGGTCAGGCGGGTGACAAGCCCGACCTGCGGTGGGGTGGCTGCGCCGGGCGCGCCGGTCCGTGCCTGCCCGCGGACGTCAGGCGACCGCGGTGACCAGGTGCCGACACGGCGCGGCATAGCCTGCCGTGCACGGCCACGGTCGCGCTGCCGGCCCGGCGAGACGGGGCCGTCGTCCATCGCGATGCTGTCGTCCATCGCGATCACCAGGTGGCTCCACCTTCGCTGACCGACATTGTTCAGTCAAGTGATGAACAAGTGGCCCACGTCACGTCAGGACCGCAGGGTGTGCAGCAGTGCGAGTGCCTCGTCCGCGACGGAGATGCCAGCCGCGCCCGGCGCGGCCAGGGCGTCGGAAGCGCCCGCCAGGGCGCCGGGAGCGCCGGCGAGGGCCCGGCTGCGCGGCCCGCCGAACGTGCCGAGCCGCGGCGCCTGCAGATACAGCTGGATGGCGGTCACCCCGGGCTGGACGTACTCGGCGATCCGGCGGCGGCATTCCTCCGGCGTGCCGTGGACGAACAGGCCGTCGACGACCTCGTCGGGCAGCTCCCGCTCGGCGCCGGCCGCGTCCCCGGCCAGGTAGCGCTGGTAGCTGGCGGCGAGAAGATCACCGTTGCCGAGCCATTCGTGGAACGCGTGATAGGGCTCCTGGTTGAGGATCCAGGCGAGGAACGGCCGGGTCAGCCGCCGAGCCAGCACCGGATCCTCGACCGGGCAGACGAACACCTTGACCACCAGCTCCTTGCCGGCCGGCTGGGGACCCACCGCCCCGAGCACAGTGGGGACGTCTCGGGCGAACAGCATGTTCGTCACCACGCCATCCCCCTCGGCGAAGCCCAGGCGCAGCATCCGCGGGCGCAGTGCGCCAAGGATGACCTTCGGGCGGATCCTGGGCGCGTCGCGAAGCGCGAACCCCCGGATGGCGAACGTGTCGAACGCGCCGCTGACGACCTCGCCGTCGAACACCCGGGTCAGGAAACGCAGGACGTCCCTGGTCCGCTTGAACGGCTCGGTGAACTCGATGCCGTTGATGTCGGTGACATGCGCGGCCACCGAGGATCCGATGCCGAGCACCAGCCCCCCGGAGGTCAGGTCGGCGAGCGTCGCCGCGGTCTGGGCGATGACGGCCGGACCGCGGGTGTGGACCGGCACGATCGCGCTGGCCAGCCGCAGCTGCGGGGCCCAGGCGGCAGCGACCGCCAGCGGGGTGAAGGCATCGAGGCCACCGCCCTCGGCGGTCCAGACGTCGGTGTAGCCGGCCGCGGCCAGACCGGTCACGATCGGCTGGTGCTCACGCAGCGGCACCCCCGCCAACGGCAGCGTGATCCCCCAGCGCACCGGCACCGGCACCGCCGGCGCGGACGGAGCCGCCAACCCGGCGCGAACGGCGGCCCCGGGGTCGTGACGGTCGGGAACGGGAAGCGGATGCGAGGCGTCGTGGCTCATGGTTCCTCTCGCGGTGGGCTCCGGCGCAGGGATGCGCCATCCTCACGGGACGGGGCGCGATGATCGACCGGGCGCGGGAGCGCGAGGGCGCTGAAACGAGGTGCTGGTCCGACGTTGAGTCAGAGCCCGCACGCGTCAACGCGGCGCCCGACCAGCCGAAACAGCACAGACGCTGCCGTGAAGCCGGACGAAGTCGAGCCACCGACGGCGCGTCAACGCCGGCGCGGGCGGCGCCCCGGTCTGGCTTGCAGCGAACACGGACCCATGGTGGCATTCCTGTCACCCCGACGGGTGGAGTTTCGGAGGCCGTCCGTCCGATCGCGACGACCATCATTTCTTCTCAGCCTCGTCGGGCCGTCGAGATGCCGGATGGGTCATCGACATGGGGATCGACACCCGCGGCCCAGATGCACCGGTGGGTGCAGGCCATCTCGGCTGGCATGCGCGGGACGGACCGCTGGGGCAGCAGGAGATCCTTCATCGTCACGCGCGACCGAGCATCGTGACATCGATCGCGCAGGCGCGGTTGCCACAGGACTTGCCTGAGCGGGAACAGGCGAGCCTCCGGCATACCACTTTTCAGCCGCACCGGCGCCCGCCAGTCGACTCCCGTGATGCGCGAAACAAGTCCGCAGGAAAGTCGTTGTGGGAGCGCGAGATACCGGTTAACCTCTGGGCAGGATTCGGTGAACGGGGGCGGGTTGCGGGCGGACCACATCACTCAGGTCATCTTTCCGAACTTCGTCAACGGCATTATCTTGTCGCGCCCGATCGCGAGCCTTGGTAACTCCCTGAATGCCGCATCCCTGCGGATGGGATGGTATGCCCGGCCGGGGGACACCATCATCCTGCCGACGAAGATGCCGCAGGCGTTCTGGTCTTACGTCTCTTCGTTGATGGAAATCCGACCGGAATCGGTCGAGATAATCGAAGCCCCCAGTGACGGGTTGACGGAACTTTCGCGTGCGGTGGACGACCACCGTCTGATGGGCAGGATACGGCAGGTTCTGCGGCGGTCATCGGATGTAAAACTGCTGCCGTACGCGCTGGATGAGTCCGCCTTGCAGTTTTCTGCGACGATCGGTGCCGGGATCTCTCCCTATCAAGGTCGAGTGCCTCCTGGAGCTCTGGACGTCGCGCGCAGGTTGAACACGAAGAACGGCTATCGCGAAGTTGCGGATCGACTGCATATTCCCATGGCAGATGGCGTCGTCTGTGAGTCATGGGAAGAACTTGAAGAAGCGGTGGTCGATGTTGTGGCACGGGCCGGTGGAGCTGTGGTCAAGCCGACGCGCTCCTGTCTCGGTCATGGCCTCACCTTCGTCACGCGCCGCGATCTGCGGAGCATGCCGAACTTTCTCGCAGAGTATCGAGACGGGTCGTATCATCCTGACGGCTGGGTTGTCGAAGAGAAAGTGGCCTTCACCGAGGTTGTGACAGCGGAGATGGTGGTCGAGGCGGACGGTCCCCGGGTTGCCCATCTTGGCGAGATGAGAACTCCAGGAGGTATCTTCAACGGCCAGGTTACTCCGATGAGGCGTAGCTCCGCCCATGCGCCCCAGCTGGAATCCATTGCTCTGAGGCTGGGTGACTATCTCGCCGAGAGCGGGTACCGGGGACCGTTCGACATAGATGGAGGGATCTCGCCCGATGGCCATCTTCTGACGACGGAGTGTAACATCAGGCAGACCGGTGCGACGTATGCCGATTTCATCATCCGACACTTTTTCGGCCCCGAGGCCTCGGGTATGTCGTGGGTCCTGGGTGCGGAAAAGGGGCTCGCTGTCGGTTTTGCCGCCGGACTGGACCGACTTGTTGACGCGGGCATCGCCTGGCGGCCGGGCGATGAAGAGGGCGTAATCCTGGTCAACGACACATTAGCGTACGACCGGACCTGGCGGTATCTCGTGGTCGCGCGCTCCGACGATCGTGCGGACGAAATCGAGTCTGCGGTCGCTCGTACTCTCAAATTCACCTCGGTGATTTCTCGAAAGTAGAAGACCCAGAGATCCAGCTGGCGGCAAAAATGCTTGCGTCAGAGGCTCCCTCCGCGTGGCCGAGCTGAAATTCGGGGAGACGATGCACGAACCTGTCCTCGGAGTCAACGCCCCCGAGCGGGCGAAGACGACGATCTGTCAGCCTTACGAGTATTCTCGGCGAGAATTGGTCGAACCGGACTGGCGACGCTTCCCCGGCTGGCAGAACGTCACCAGAACGGAATGGCGTGACCCGGCGTGGCAGCGTGCACGCAGCGTCAGGAACCTGCGCCAACTGCGAGAAGTCTGCGGTGGCGGTCTCAGTGAGGAGTTCTTCGCCGATCTGGCAGCGGACCAGGAGCGGTATGCCACAATGCCGCTCCGGTTGACTCCTCAACTGATGAACACTATCAGTCCACGGGTGGAGCCCAGCACAGCCGGCTGGTACATGGATCCAGTGCGACGCTATATGCTCCCGGCGGCGTCGGACCGGCAGTCGGAATGGCCGAGCCACCCGCTCGCCACTCGCGATTCACTTGGCGAGCGTGCGATGTGGATGGTCGAAGGGCTGGTGCACCGTTACCCTACGAAGGTGCTGGTCGAGTTAACTTCGACCTGCCCCCAGTACTGCGGACATTGTACACGGATGGATCTGGTCGGTACCTCGGTTCCCGGGTTCACGAAGAATCGATTCAGTATGCGTACCGCCGATCGGGCGGACGCCATGGTGGAATACCTGAGGGGCAGGCCCGTGGTCCGGGACGTGGTGGTTTCCGGCGGCGATGTGGCGAACGTTCCATGGCCGCGACTCCAAATGTTTGTTGAGCAACTCCTGGAGATCGGTTCCATTCGGGATATCCGGCTGGCCACCAAGGGGCTGATCGGTCTGCCGCAACACTGGCTTGCGTACGAGGTCCGTAAGGGAATGGCCGAACTGGCGAACGTGGCCTCTGCGCGCAATGTAAACTTTTCGGTGCACACGCACGTGAACGCGGTTCAACAGCTGACTCCGCTGGTCGCCGAGGCCTCCCGGGGACTGCTGGAGGCCGGGGTTGGCGAGCTACGCAACCAGAGTGTGCTACTGGAGGGGGTGAACGCGACGGTAAACGATATTCTCGATCTCTGTTTTGCGCTGCGCGATGAGACAAGTATACTGCCGTATTATTTCTATCTCTGCGATATGGTGCCGGGGGTTGAGCACTGGCGGATTCCGCTCGGGCGAGCCCAGACTCTTCAGGATTCCATCATGGGCTACCTGCCAGGATTCGCAACGCCCCGGATCGTATGTGACGTCCCATTCGTCGGAAAGCGCTGGGTCCATCAGGCGGTAGCATATGATCGAGAAAAGGGGATCTCCTCATGGCGTAAGAACTATAGGACTCCGCTCGACCGTGACGATTCGGAAAGCCTTACGGACCTGCATAGTTACTATGATCCGATAAACACCTTGCCGGAGGCCGGTCGGCAGTGGTGGAGGGAAATGGGCAGGTCTCCTGCGTGACCGGTATTCGTTCCGAAGGTGTCGGCTCGGAGTCCCTGTTGCCCGTACAGCGCCCAGGTGACGTAGGCCGCGATGGCCGGGCGTTCGCCCCGCCCCGGCACCCGCGGAGACCCGGCCTCCCGCCGCTCCGGAGCCGACCTCGGCACCTGCCACCACGAACCCGGTAGCGCCGCGACAGCTCGCGGTCTGATCGGCGGCACCGCGGAGCCGACGTCCGCGCTGACCGGCCGGTCATGTGCGGCCAGTTGCCACCGCCGCGGCTGCGGCGAGAGAGCTGGCGAACACGTGGATCCGACGCGAGTTCAGATCTCGCCGAGGGACTGCGGTGCCCAACCGGCCCGGGCGGCGCCTCGGCCGAGCTCGCGACGTGAGCGGACACCAGCCGAAGGTCGCATTCTCTCCCGGTGTTGGACAGACCGCGCGCGAGTGCGTCGAGACATGCGAGTGGCGCCGAGAACGGACCCGGGACCGGAAGCGCGTGCCGCCGGTTGCGGACGAGAAGCAGTTCTCGGCGCGGCCTCCCACGTCGACCGTGAGATCTGTATCATACCGGATACCAAATATATTGGATGTAAGGGGCTGGTGATGGCGGCCGCGGTTGCAGGTGCCCGGTTCTCCGGCTCAGACCGGCGGGCGTGGGCGTGGGGGTGTGACCGGGTGCGGTCGCCACATGCCGAGTTTGGCGAGGTGGTTGATCAGGCGGTCGGCGCCGTCGGTGAAGTGGCGGACGGTGATGGCGCGGGCTTCTTCGGTGTTCTTGTTCTCGAGTGCGGTGAGCAGGGCGTCGTGGCGTTGGAGCATGTCTGCCCGCCAGGCCTCGTCGGTGGAGTAGAAGCGTCCCGGCGTGTAGCGGTTGGCGGTGTGGAGGAACCAGGAGAGCTTGCGGGCGTGGGCGAGCCGGTTGATGACCCGGTGGAACTCGAACTCCAGCCTTTTCACCTGGTCGATGTCCTCGGCGTGTACGGCGTTGCGGAGCGATTGTTGGATGTCGCGGAGCAGGGTGAGGTGCGGGCGGTCGATGGTGCTGGCCGCGCGGGCGGCGAGTTCGCCGGCGACGTGGCCCTGGAGGTCGAACAGGTCACGGACGTCCTGTTGGGACAGGGCGTTGACGACGTAGCCGCGGCGGGGTTCGAGTTCGACCATGTCCTCGCTGCGCAGGCGTACGAGGGCCTCGCGCACGGGGGTGACGCTGACGCCGAGTTCGCGGGCGACGTCGTCGAGGCGGATGTACTGGCCGGGCCAGATCTCGCCGGACATGATGAGGTCGCGCAGATGTGCGGCGACCTCGTCGGCGAGCTGGGGCGCCCGGGTCAGTGGGGTGCCACGGGCGCGTCGTGTTCCGGCTGGCCTGGTCATGTGCCGCCTTTCCGGGGTGTCTGCCGTGAGGTGCCCAAGCGGCCGGTCAGGCTGACCGTAGCTCTGGCGGGTGGTCATGGCCAAAGTCGCCTATCAAATATATGAAATGGATGGCGGTGGGCGTGGGATCTCGCGGATGCTCGGCCCGCACGGCGGCGCGAGCGGCGCCGCAGGCGCGGCGCCCCGTGCAGTCGGGCCAGCCGGGCGGTGTAGGCGACGGGACGGATGGGAGGCAGGCGGCAGGGACGCGCTGACGCGGGCCCGCGGGCCCACGGGTTCCCAGGTTCTCGGGGGCGGCGTGGACCGGGACGGGACCGGTCGAAGGGAAGTCGCCGTATGACCACGGCGATCCGAAGGACGGCATGAGGTGGGCTGAATGTTTACCGACCGCGACAGGTGGAAGCGCCGGATTCTCGAGCTCGATCCGGTGGCCGACCATCACGAGATCTACGTGATCTCCTCTGGCCACGAGTTTCCATGGGACTATCGCCGGGCGCTCGAGTTCGCATTGTTCCGGACCTACTGCGTCCCCACGATCTCGGCCCTGCTCGAGGCGACGGGCGAGTTCCGGGACCGGCCACAGAAGCGCTATGACGACACCGCCGTGTTGATGGGGGAGCTCACCGCCGTCGGCTACGACTCGCCGCGAGGCCGCGAGGCCCTGCAGGTGATCAACCGGATGCACGGGCGTTACGCGATCGACAACGACGACATGCTCTACGTGCTGACCACGTTCATCTACGAGCCGATCGACTGGATCAACGCCCACGGCTGGCGCCGGCTGACCGAGCACGAGACCCTCGCCGCTTTCCACTTCTACCGCGAGGTCGGGATCCGGATGGGAATTCGCGACATTCCCACCGGCTTCGACGAGTTCCTGAGCTTCAAGCGGGCCTACGAGCGCGAGACCTTCCGCTTCGCCGAGAGCAACCGCAAGATCGGTACGTACACGACGGAGATGTTCGCCAACTGGTTCCCCGGGCCGCTGCGGCCGGCGGTCCGGCTCGGGGTGCGTGCGCTGCTCGACGAGACGATGCTGACGGCCTTCGGTTTCGATCCGGCACCGGCGTGGATGAGCCGGGCTGCGGGCTGCTCGCTGCGTGCCCGCTCGGCTGTGGTGCGTCAGCTGCCGCCGCGGAAGAAGGTCAAGTTCGCCTGGAATCCCAGGGTCCGGACCTATCCCGGCTACCCGGAGGGCTACCAGCCGCGGGACCTTGGCGCCCCGCCGCCGGAGAACCTCGACGAGAGGTGGCGGAACCCCTCACGCACGCGCGCGTAGCACGCCACGGCCCCCGGGCCGGTCGGGCCGGGGCGATCCGGTGGCCGGCCGCCGGCGGCACTAATATCAGTGCGAATCGTCGCCACCGAGTTCCTGCTCCACATCGGTTTTCGTTCCTCGCGCTGACACGTCGGCGAACATCAATAGTCCCGCGGAAGACCTTGCGTGCGGCCGGGAAAATGCCTGCGAATACCTGCTTTGGCGCATTGGAATGGCTGGCGTATAGTCGTATCTCGGCAACCTGGTGTCGCCCAGCGTGTGCGGGAGGTGTGGGTCGTGGGCTCGTCATCGGTTCTCAATGTTCATCCGGACCCCGCGGAGGGCGTGAGTGATGGCCTGCGTGACCCATCGGGCACTCCGCGCATTCAGTTGGCTCCGGTGCGGGGTTCCGCGGTGTGGCGTTACTTCGGTGATGCGAGAAACTCGCTTATGGGGCCGCAGCTGCTCGTGCTCCAGGTGGCGCACCCGGTTGTCGGGGCGGGTGTTCTGGAGCATTCGAGCTTCCGGGAGGATCCCTGGGGTCGCCTGCTGCGTACCCTGCTCTCCTTGTCCACCGTGATCTACGGCGGCGAGCGCGGCGCCGCGCTGGAGGGCGAGCGTCTGTTCGAGCTTCACAAGGCCATCGGTGGGGTCGACGAAAAAGGGCGGCGTTATCACGCGCTGAACCCCGAGGCATATGCCTGGGTGCATGCCACCCTCGTCCAGGGCGCTCTCGACGGCCATCGTGTCTTCGGCCCGGGCCTGCCGGCCGCCGAGCTGGACGGCTACTACCAGGGGATGCGTGACGTCGGCCGGATGCTCGGAATACCCGAGCAGCACCTGCCCGTGGACTATCCGAGCTTTCGGACCTACTACGAGGAGAAGATCGCTGCCAGGCTCGAGGCCAACCAGGCGGTCTGGGATGTCCTCGAGAGCATGCGGGTACCGAAGAAGCCGTTTCGGCTCATCCCCGCCCGGCTGTGGCGGCCCGCCGGAGCCGGCCTGGGCCGGCTCTTTTACCTCGTCACCGTGGGGACCCTGCCCCCGATGCTGCGTGAGCGGCTGGGCCTGACCTGGTCGAAACGCCAGCAGCGCTGGCTGGGGCGGTTCGCCCGGCTGGTGCGTGTGCTGATGATGTTCCTGATCCCGCCGCTGCGGATCGTCGGCGGTATCGTCGCCGCGACCTGGAACGTGCGGCAGCTGGAGGCCGCCCGCCCGGCGTCCGCCCGGCGAGACGGTGCCTGTTGAACGCTGCGGTACGGTAGAGGCCTCATGATCTTTGCTGGAGATCCCCGCCCTCAGGCAGGGGGCCGCTCTCCCGGAGAAGCACTGCCGGCCGAAGGCCCGCGGTCTGGCGGGGAACCATTGTTGGAACGCGCGCTCGGGGCCTCCCTCGACGGTGCTGGCTCCGGTGACGAGATACGTGACCGTGTGCTCGACGCCGCGGCCGAGCTTTTCGGGCGGTCCGGAATCCGGCGCACGAGCATCGAGGACGTGGCGCGCCGTGCCGGCGTCTCCCGCATCACCGTGTATCGCCGGTTCCCGACGAAGAACGTGCTCGTCGAGGAGGTTCTGCTACGTGACCTGCGTGCCTTCCTCGTCAGCTTCCGGGCTGTCGTGGGCAGGGCCGAGTCCGCCGCTGAAAGGCTGGTCGAGGGATTCTGCCTGGCGCTGCGGACCGCTCGCGTGAACCCGCTCTTCGGCGGCCTCATCGAGGTCGAGCCCGAGGTCATCCTGCCCTTCCTCACGACGGATGGAGGTGCTTTTCTGCGGGCTGTGTCCGACTTCATCGCGATGCAGCTTCGCCGTGAGCAGGAGGCCGGGGAGATATCGGGGGAGGTTGATATAAACATCGTCGCCGAGGTGCTCGCCCGCATGACGCTGTCCTTCTGCCTGACTCCCGAAAGTCAGCTGGATCTCGACGACCCGGAGCAGGCCCGTACCTTTGCGCGCTGTTTTCTCGCGCCACTGGTCACCGGCGTGGGGTCCGCCGGTGACCAGTGAGTCTTTTCCGTCTCACGTTTGTCGAGCGCCGTAACCGCAGGCCGGAGCCGATGACGGAAGAGGTTCGGTGAGCCTCCTCCGCTGGCCGGGAGATGTCAGGAGTAGAGGTCGTCGATCTCGGTGGCGTACTTCTCGTTGATGATCCGGCGGCGCAGCTTGAGCGTCGGGGTGAGCTCGCCGCTCTCCGGTGTCCAGCCGACGGGTAGTACCCGGAACTTCTTCACCTGCTCGGCCCGGGCGAGCCGGCTGTTCGCCGCGTCGACCGCGCCCTGAAGCTCCGCCAGGACAGCGGGGTGAGCGGCGAGCCGAGCCGAGGCGCCCGAGGCGCCCGAGGCGTCCGGGGCGTCCGCGTCGAGGCCGGCAGCCTTGGCCCAGGCCGGTGCGACCTCGTCGTCGAGTACGAGCAACGCCGTCACATACGGGCGCCGGTCGCCGATCGCGACGGCCTGACCGATCAGTGGATGTGCCCGAAGCAGGTTCTCGATCTGCGCCGGCGCGACGTTCTTGCCGGTCGAGGTGATGATGAGTTCCTTCTTGCGGTCGGTGATCGTGAGGTACCCGGCGTCGTCCAGGGTGCCGATGTCGCCGGTGGCGAGCCAGCCGTCGGCATCGGTGATCGTCTCGATCGTCCCGTCGGCCCGCAGATAGCCCAGGCACACCAGCGGCCCGCGGATGAGGATCTCCCCGTCGTCGGCCAGCCGCAGCCGCATGCCGAGGTGCGGTCGGCCCACCGTGCCGGTGCGGAAGACGTCCAGGGTGTTGATCGTCGCGGTGCCGGTGGTCTCGCTCAGGCCCCAGACCTCGCGAACCTCGATGCCCAGGCCGGCCAGTGTGCGCAGCACCGCCGCCGGGATCGGGGCGGCGCCGCTGCACGCCCAGATCATCCTGTCCAGCCCGAGCGTGCCGAGCAGCGGCCGCAGCACCGACAGCTGCGCGTCGTCGAAGTGCCGGGCAAGCTCCTCGGGGACCGGGGCGTGGGCCTCCGTCAGGTTGTGCACCTCCAACGCGACGGCCTGCGCGGCGGCAAGGGCGCCGCGGCGTTCGTCGTCCGCCAGGGCGATCATGGTCTGCAGGCCGGCGGCGAGCTTCTCCCACACCCGCGGAACGCCGAAGAACGACAGGGGGTGGATCGCGGCGAGCGCGCTGACGACCGCGGCGGTGTCCGCGCAGATATGCACATGGCCGGCGCGGTAGATCGGCGCGTAGATGCCCAGGACCCGCTCGGCGATGTGGGCGAGCGGAAGGTAGGCGACCGTCACCGGATGCGCGGGAAGGTCGACCTGCGCCTCCAGGGCGACGGACTGGTACAGGACGTTGTGATGGCTGAGCACCACACCCTTGGGGGTGCCGGTGGTGCCGGAGGTGTAAAGGAGGGCGACGGGCTGGTGGGGACGCACCGCGCGCCACAGCCGGTCGACGACGCCCGGGTCCGCGATGTGCCGGGCGGCGCCGTCACGCTCGACCTCGGCGAGGGTGTGGAAGCGGGGGCGGAGGCGGGCCTCGTCGGCGGAGAGCGGGCCGGCCGGGAGCGCGTCGGCGTCCACGATGACGACCGAGTGGATGGACGTCTGCCCGGCGAGGACCGGTGCCCACCGTTCCAGCTGCTCGGCGCCCTCCAGGATCAGCACCTGTGCCTGGCTGTGCTCGGCCGCGTACTGCAGCTGTGGAGTGCTGAGCGTGGCGTAGACGGTGGAGGGGATCGCGCCGAGGTGCACGGCGCCGAGGTCGACCAGCCAGTGCTCAGGCCGGCTCGACATCGCGATCAGCATCCGTTCGCCTGGCCGCAGGCCCAGCTCGTACAGACCCCGGGCGAGGGCGAGGGAGCGCGTGCGCACTGTCGCCCAGGTCAGTGGAGCGTCCTCGGAACCGATCACGCTGATGGCGGGAAGATCGCCGAACTCGAGCGCGTTGCGCTCCAGCAGCGCGGGCACTGTCAGGTCGGCGGCGCGGCGAGCGCACTCGGCCTCAAGCTCGGTGAGCGGATGGTTGGCCGCGGCGGCGGAGCTGTCGCCGGAGACGGCTGTGACGGCGGGGCTGGTCATGATTCGCGCCGCTGCCTGTTCAGGCCGCCGCGGGGGCGCGGAAGCCGGCCTGCTGCGGCCTGGCGTACCGGTCGGCGGCTAAGAGGGCTCGCATCGGTACCACACGACGGATCACGGCCGGCTCGTCGAACAGTCCCTCGCTCATGGCCGGAACTGTAGAACCATCGTTAACTTCTGTGCAAGGTCTTCCGCTCGGATGTGCTTCGCTATCCCGAGCTTCGGGCTCCCGCTCCCGCTCTCGCCGCTGTGGCTGTGGCTGTTTCCGAGCAAGAGGAAATGCTAGCGCCGTGTAGCGCTGCGAGATCGTCGATGGGCCGCCAGGAGGTGGGTGGACGCGGACCGCCAGGTCGATATCGGTGCCTCGGAGCCGCCACTTCTTGCGGTTCGCCACATGTCCTCTCGGTGTTGCGAACGACCGTTAACTTGAGGTAGGTTCGTGGGGATGTCCGGTCGGCCGGCCCGAAGTGGCCGAGGTGTCCGGGGCGCGTGCTCCGTCCAGTAGCAGGCCACAGTGTGGCGTGATCGGGTTGACATCCTCCCCGGCCTTGAAGGCCCGGGATTCCCGCCCTCGCGGGCAGGTTTTCCTGCTTCGCCGACAGACGCCTCCCCGTTCTAGGAACGGGATGGTCTCACTCCGTCTTCACAGGCTGACACCGTGAGCCCCACGGCCAGAAGGTTCCGCGCCGTGTTCACATCCCGGTCGTGCACCACACCGCAGCGGCAGGCCCACTCCCGGACGTTCAACGGCAGAACCTCGACCCGCGCCCCGCAGGACGAACAGGTCTTCGAGCTTGGATACCAGCGGTCGACGGCGATGACTTCCCGGCCGTACCAGTCGGCCTTGTACTCCAGCATTCGCCGCAGCTCCGACCACGACGCGTCCGAGATCGCCCGGGCCAGCGAACGGTTCCGGACCATGTTCCGGACCGCCAGGTCCTCGATGACCACCGTTTGGTTCTCGCGGATGATCCTCGTGGACAGCTTGTGCAGATGATCCCGACGCCGGTCGGCGATCCGCCCATGGACCCGGGCAACCCGCAGCCGGGCCTTCGCCCGGTTCGCCGAGCCCTTCGCCTTGCGGGACAGCGTCCGCTGCGCCCGGGCGAGCCGTTCCCGATCCCGCCTCTCGTGCCCCGGGTTGGCCACCTTCTCCCCGGTCGACAACGTGACCAGCGACGTCACGCCGGCGTCGACACCCACCCGCCCCGCCGACGCCGGCAGGGCGGAGACCGACTCCTCGACCAGGATCGACACGTGGTACTGGCCACGGCTGTTCCGGGACACCGTGACCTGCGACGGCACCGCACCAGCCGGCAACGGACGAGACCACACGATGTCCAACGGGCTGGTCTGCTTCGCCAACGCGATCTGACCATCCCGGAAGGTGAAACAGCCCCGGAAGTAGGTCGCCGAGTCGGTGGTCTTCCCTTTTCTCTTGAATGTCGGGTAGCCGGCCCGTTTCGCCCAGAAGTTCACATACGCGGTCTGCAGGTGCCGAAGCGTTGCCTGCAGTGGCCCCTTCGACGGTTCGGCGAGCCACCGCGCATCCGGCTCGCGTTTCCACGCCGTGAGCATCCTGTCGGTCTCGGCATGACCGACCCGGCGCTTTTCCTGGGTCCAGACGCGGTGTCTTTCGGCCAGCGCACGACTGTACACATAGCGCACACATCCAAAAGTTCTCGCGAGATTATCCACCTGTTCCGGATTCGGATAGAAACGGTACCTGTATGCCCGCTTGCTCACCCGACTCCCCATAACCGGGAGAATACAACACGCGATTGTCATCTTTACGGCCGAGTTGATGCGCCGACACCGCCCTGAAGGACGGGGCCTGCGCGCTGTCTCTTTTGGTCACGTGGGAAGGCTTCGGCTCGATCGTGCGGGCCGGTGATGCGGCCTGGCGGCGCTGGCCGGTCGGCGCCGGTCAGGGCACGAGCATGCGCAGGGCGAGGAACCGCACCAGCTGTTCCGACCCGTCGGACCGGTTGAAGCTGGTGGTCCGCCCCAGATCCATGACCAGGTTCAACGCGGCATGTGCCAGCAGCCGGGCTTCGCTCGCGGCGAGCTCCGGCCGGATCGTGACCAGCAGCCGGACCCACTCCTCGACATGCTCCCGCTGAAGGCGGCGCAGCTCGTGCCGGTCTGGGGTCGGCAGGTTGTTGTTCTCGGCCAGGTAGACCGAGACCAGATCGTTGTGTGCGAACGTCAGGTCCACATAGGCGTCGATCAGCCGCCGCAGCGCGTCCGCCGGGCTGCTCGCGGTGGCCAGCGCGCTGGTCGTGCTCGTGCTCAGGCGCTCGGCGGCACGGTAGTACACGGCCGCGAGCAGATCGGCCTTGCCGGGGAAGTACCGGTAGACCCCGGAGGCGTTGATACCCGCGGCCCGCCCGATGTCGTCGATGCTGACGGCGTGGTACCCGAGGCGGTCGAACAGACGGACGGCCTCGGTCAGCAGCGCCTCCCGCCGGGAGCCAGGCCGCATCGACGCGGAACCACCGCCGGCGGGTTCGCTGCCACCGGCCGTCGCGTGCCGCACCGCCGCGGGCAGGTCCGTCGTCAGCAGGGTCCACGCGGCGGAGCGCAGGATCTGCTCGGCGCGGCTGTCGGCGATCGCGGCGCGGTGCGTCGAGATGCTGCCGATCGCGCTGAGCGCCGCCCGGCTGAGCAGCACGGCGGATGGCGGCGGCAGATCGGGGCGGAGCTCCAGGAGCAGATCGCTGATCCGACGCACCAGAGCGGTCAGCCCGGCCCGGACCTCGCCCTGGTGCGCCGGCTCCAGGTACCGGGCCTGCCACTGGTAGAGCGCGCCCACCCGGCGACGCTGGACGCTCACCCGCGCCGTCGCCGCGAGCAGCCTGGCCATCTGCTCGGCGGGTTCTTCCGGTACCGCCAGTGCCTCGTCGGCCGCGGTGACCAGCGTGTCGATCAGCTCCCGGGATGCGTGCAGGAGGATCGCGTACTTGTTCGGAAAGTGCCGGTAGACGGCCGGGCCGCTGATGCCGACCACGGCGGCGATCTCGTCGATGCCGACCCCGTGGTAGCCGCGCTCGCAGAACAGCTCCGCCGCGGCGAGGGCGATCTGTGCCTTTCGGTTCCTCGGCCGCCGCCGCCCCGGCGTGGTCTGAGCTGTCGACGTCGCCTGCACCTACGTCCCCTCGCCGCCGCACGGCTCCGCTCGTCGCCGACCGGGCCGGCCGGCTCGCCCAGCCCGCCCACCCCCATCGGTCGCGGGTCCGTCCCATGGTGACATCACCGAGGCGGGTGCCGGTGCGCTCCAGTCCGCCCCGGCCGAGGAACGTCTCGCTTTCAGACCCGTTGCCGCAGGTAGATGGCGATCATTGCGGTGAGTTCCTCGACGATTTCCGCCCGCGGGATGGGCGGCTGATCGAGGACGTAGCGAACTGTCACGTGCTCGACCGTGCGCACCAGGATCCAGGCGACGGTTCCCACGGTGCGGGCACTGCCGTCCGCTGCGACGTCCCTGCCTGTCTCAGGCGTCCCGGCGGGCTCGGGCGTCCCGGCTACCTCGGATGTCCCGGCTGTTCCGCGGGTGGGTTCTGGGGCGGCACCCTCGCCGGGCAGGCGCGGCAGCAGCGTCGCCAGTGTCGCCGTCACCAGCTCGTCGATGTGCCGCTCGAAGCCGGCCCGCTGGACGTCGACCGTCTCGGGTAGCTGGTACAGGACCCGGAGCAGCCCGGAGTCCTCCTCGAGGGCGTCGAGCAGTGCGACGATGTTCGCGCGGACCATCTCGGGCACCGAGGTGCCGAGGTTCGCGACGAAGGCGTGTGAAATGCGAGCACGCAGCTGCTCGGCGTAAACCTCGACGACCCGGTCGAGAATCGACTCCTTGTTCGGGAAGTACTGGTAGAGCGATCCGGGGCTGATGCCGGCGCGGGCGGCGATGCGGCTCGTGCTGGTGCGCTCGTAGCCGCGTTCCAGCAGGATCTCGCGCCCGGCGGTGACGATGCGTTCGACCATGGCGCGGGACCGGTCCTGGCGTGGTGCCCGGCGCATCGGCTCCTTGCGGGTGGGCACCCACGGCTTGCCGGTCACTGGGTGACGCCGGCCCGCGGGCCGGTCCGTGGCGGTGAGGGGGAGGGCACGGACGCGAATTGAACACGAATAGTTAGTCGTGTCAACATCCGTCCATGATCCCTCGCGCGACCGCGTGCAACACCGCCGTCCTGCCCGCGGCGCAGGCCACCACACCGCAGGCTGTCGTCGTCGCGGTGCCGGGCACGACAGCGCGGACACCCACCCAGACCACGACCGCGACCGAGATGTCGCCATCGGGCAGCGTGCCGGGCGACTACCCGGCACGCTTCCGGTCCGCACCCGAGCGGTCGCGCCGCATCGCGCGCCCGCTGCGGAGGGTGGCCCGGGTGAAGACGGACGACGAGGAGCTCCTGCACGAGATCGGCCGGCGCCTGCGCACCCGGGACGAGCTGGGGGCGCAGCTCGCCGGGGCGATGCGCATCCGGGACCGGGACGATCCGGAGCGGGTGACCTTCGCCCAGCTGCGCCAGGCCCTGAACCACGGGATCGGGGCCGTCGACGACCCGCCGCCCGCACTGGCCCGCTTCTTCGCCGTGGTCGACGCGGTACCGGAGTGGGTCGACTTCGACCAGGTCGAGCGCGGTGCACGGATCATGCGGGAGATGGGGCGCTCGGTCGACGACGTGATGCTGCAACTGGCGCTGATCGGCGGCTACCGGTTCGGCGGGCCCCCCGACCTGTTGGTCGCCACCGGCGGACTGGTCGGCGCGACGGCCATGCGCCGGCTCGGGGAGACCCAGAAATGGGCGCTGTCGGTGCTGGAGCCGAACGGGATGCGCCGCACGGGGGCGGGCTTCGTGGCCACCGTCCACGTGCGGGTCATGCATGCGCTGGTGAACCACGAGTTCGAGACGAACGGCCGCTGGGACGTCGACCGCTGGGGCCTGCCCATCAACCAGACCGACGCGTCGGCGACTCTCGGGCTGTTCAACAGCACACTGCTGCTCGGAATCCGGGCGCTCGGCTGGATCGTGACCGCGGACCAGTCGCGTGCGGTCATGCACCTGTGGAAGTACGTGGGCTGGTTGATGGGCGTCGACGAGGACTGGCTGTTCGACACCGAACAGGAGCAGAACCGGCACAACTACCACCTTGTGCTGGTGCAGGCCGAGCCCACCTCGGCAGGCCCGGCGTTGGCCCGCGCGCTCGTCGAAGGCCAGCTCACCCGCGACCGGGGCAGACTGACGGCACTGCGCAACCGCTATGAGCGGGCCCGTCTGCTCAGCATGCTGCGGTATTTCCTCGGCGCGCAGGGGCTGCGTGATCTCGGCCTGCCCTCGGCCGTGCCCTGGGCGGTGCCGCCGATCGTCGCCGCGAACCTGGTGCGCTCCGGTCTGCTGGTGCGCGCCGCCGCCGGGCGGCGGTACCTCGAACGGGCCAGCGGCCGATTCGCGCGCCGAAACCAGCGGGCGATGTTCGGCGCGGCCACGCCGGAGGTCGGCGCCCTGCCGTCATGAGTGGGTTTCTGGGCGACCGTCATGAGTGTTGGCCAGACGCCGTTCCCGCTGTCTGGCCAACACTCATGACGTCTTTTTCTCAGGTCACGGCCATGGCCGGGAGAAACGGTTTCCTGGGAAGAAGTGGTCGGGTTCTCAGGTCTCCGGGCGGAGCATGCGCGCGCGGCGTGCCGCGGGCATAAGGGGCGTCTGGATATACGCGTTGCCGACCGGCAGCTGCTCCAGCTCCTCCGAGAGGTCCTTGCCGGTACGGGTGCGCAGGAATCCGGCGGCCTTGCGGGACTGCGGGTAGTTGACCCGGTAGAGAACCTTGGTACCCGCGTTGGCGAGGACGTCCGGGTGGAAGTCGTCGAGGCCCTGGCTCGCCACGACGACGACGACGCCGAACTTCCGGCCCTCCTTCATCAGCTTGGGCAGGGTCGCGTCCTTCGCGAGGCGATGCGCCTCGTCCAGGACGATGGCGAGCCGCAGCTGCCCGGTCTGCTCCCAGGAGAACATGTCCTTGTAGACCTTGCGGAGCAGGAACGCGCCCGCGGCGACCTGCGCCTGCTCGACCTCCGCGAAGCCGTGCAGGTCGACGACCAGACCTTCGCGGATCAGATCCTGCACGCTCGTCCCGGTGCTGTCGGTGAACAGCCCGTACTCCAGCAGCGGTCGGCACCGGGCCAGCACGTTCGCTACCCCGCGCTCCTTCTCCAGGGCGGCGATCTGCTCCCGGACCTCGTCCAGGGTCGGAATTCCGCGCGGTGGGGTGAGCTGGCCCCAGCCGTGCGCCTCATAGCGGTTGATCAGTGCCTGGTACACGACGTCGCGTTGGATGTCGCCCAGCCCGCAGACGTAGGCGAAGATCTCCGAGATCGACAGCGCGTTCATCTTGTACGCATGCCGGCCGCCGTCCGCGGCGAGCTCGAAGGGGGAAAACGGCAAACCGGCGGCCGCGTCGTGCACGCGCAGCGACGCCGGGCGGCGCGGATCGGAACCGAACTGGCCGTGGAAGTCGATGACCAGCGCGGGCAGGCCTTCACCGACGGCGCCCTGAAGCAGCCGGATCGTCGTCTCCGACTTGCCCTGGCCGGGGATTCCCAGAATGAACAGGTGCGGGCTGCCGGTCGTGCTGGCCTCCCAGAGCACCGCCTCCTCCGGCGGAAGCGTCGTCCCGAGCCGCACCCGCACGACCTCCAACGCGCCCGTCGAGCCGTGGGACGCCGCCGAGTCGTCGGGCTCGGCCGAGTCGTCGAAACGGTCCGTAGCCGGGGCAGCGGAGGTGCCGGACACGCCGGAGGTGCCGGTGGCGGCGGTGGCAGTCGGGTCACCCGACGCCGCAGGGACCTCCGCGTTGGCCGAGGAGGCTGAACTCACTGGGCTCTCAGCTGCCGGGGCGTCCGCCCGCGGCAGGGGAGCGACGGGGACGTCCGGTGGGAGCGCAGGCACCCGTGGTGCCCCGGTCGGCGACGCCTGCGGCACAGCGGCTGGCGCCGGCGGCTGTTCGGCCACGGGTAGGTGTGGGCGCACCGACGGGTGCCCGGCCTGGTCCAACCTGTCGGGCGTGCTGTCGGTCCCCGGACCGGTGCCGGGGGCGAAGCGGTCGCCGTCCGCCGCCGTGGCCGTCAGCGTGCGGATGCGGGTCTCGCCCATGACGAACTCGTCCACACCGTCTCCCTGCTGGACGACGATGTAGCCGCTGCGCCCGTAGGTCACCGACGGCTCGACGGTGTCGAGCCGGTCGATGCCCTCCTGCATCCGGCTGAACGTCACCGCGTCGGTGATCAGCCCGCGCCGGGCCGCGCGCCGCAGGTAGTAGCGCAGCAGGGTGGCGAGCCGGGCCCGCTGCAGTGGCTGGTCGATCCGGGCTGGGTCGGCGAAGAAGAGCCGTTGGACGACCCCGATGGTCGCCTTGACCTGATCGTCGATCCCGCGGGCGAGATCCTCGCTTTCCAGCAGCCCGCGCGACTTCACCTCGACCGCCTCGATGTGCAGCCGACGTCCTGGGAAGCGCACCAGCAGCAGGTCACATCGCCGGGCCTTCTTGCCCGGCGAGAGACCACGGCGGGCCCGTGGCCCGAACAGGTCGAGATGCGCGTCGACTGGAATCACGATCGTGTTGGCGAGCTCGCCGCGCCGACGGAGCTCGGAGACGACCGCGGCGAGCGCGACGGCCTCCTTGGCGCGCTTGTCGTTGCCGGTCGCGGCGAGAATCAGCCGACCGGAGACGAGTAGCAGCTCCTCCACCACCGACGAGACCGATTCGCCGGGCCGCTCGAATCCGAGCTCGCTCATCGCCTGCAGGAACATCTTCTCGACGTCGGCACGGTGGGCGGTCGTGATGGCCATCTGATGGCCGAGGCCGTCGAGGAACTCGGGCGCGTAGTCGAGGATGTAGCGCCGCCCGCCGGCGGGCCGCCGGGCCGGGTCGTCGAACAGGTCCAGGCCCAGGAAGCGGTCCAGGACGACGACCCAGTCGCACCGGTCGTGGGCGAGGTCGAGCACCCGCCTGGTGTCGCTGTCGACCCGGATTCGGATACGGGCCACCCCCGCGGCACCAGTGACGTCCGCGGCATCGGTCGCGAACACGCTGGAGACGCCCTCGGCGAACCGGCGATGCAGGTCGGTGACCGGCGCGGAGTCCGTCCCGCGAGTGGCGGGGAACTCGATGCCCGAATACCAGACCGGTCGGTCCGGGTCCGGCCTGGTGACCAGCTGGGTGATGAGCCCACGGAAGGAGACGCTGGCGCCGCCGGCCTCGGCGCCATCCAAGTGAAGCTCGGGGTGGCTGACGTCGGCGAGCACCGCCAGGTGCGCGGCGCGGGCTGTCTCGATCGCGTCCAGCGGCGCGGCGGAGATCTCCAATGCCGGGTCCAGGAAGCCGCGGCCGGGCCGGGACCGGTTGTCGCTTATGTCGTGCTGCAGCTCGCGCAGCCCGGGCAGCGGGTTCGTCTCCGACGCTCCCTCGCCGAACGCCTCGATCCAGACATGCGGCGCCGCATCCTCGTCCTCGCCCAGCTCACGGCCGCTTCCGCCGAGGTCGGCGCCGGCGCCGGCCTCGGGGTCGGCGGTGACGGCCCGTAGGGCCCCGCCGAGGAACGCGCCGCTGCCCGGGTTCGTCGCCAGGATGCGCAGGCGCTCCGGCCAGCGGTGGGTCTCCCGGTAGAGCCGGATGCGGTCCGCGAGCCGCGCCGGTGGTACCTCCCCGACGCTGACGTCCGCGCCGGGCAGCCCGAGCGCGTTCACCGCCTCGCTGGCCGCCGTCGCCGGGTCGGACTCGTGGACGGGCAGGTACAGCCCGTACAGCAGCCGCAGGTTCTGCGCGAACACGTACGGAGTGCCGTCGGGGCCGGCGAGCAGGAAGGGCACCCGCGCGGGGGAGAGCCGGGCGAGCAGATCGACGTCGATCTCGTCGCGGCGATCCTTGGGGGGCACCGCCCGCAGGTTGGTGCGCCATGTCTCCAGCTCGGCGTGGTAGCCGAGGTACCAGGCGACCCGCAGCGGATGCGTGGGCAGGAGGACCAGCGCGTCCACCGGGTGCCGCCGCCCCAGGTGGATCCGCAGCCGGAGGGTGTCGATCGAGGTGAGTGCACGCAGGTCGGCGGTACCGGAGTCACGGCGCAGGATCCGCCCGTAGGCGGCGGTGTACTTCGCGCCCAGCGCGGCCAGCTCCTCGGTGACGGTGGCGACCTCTAGCAGGCCGCGGCCCGGCTGGTTGCGGACCGCTTCGAAGAACTCCCGCCGGGCGGCGAGGAAGGCCCGGCCCGCACCGGAGGGCCAGGCTGACCCGGCCACGGTGGCGGCGCCCGCCGCGAAGGACGCCCCGGCGCCCACCTCGGCCTCGTACCGACCGAGGTTGTCCAGCTCGGTCAGCGCGCGAGCGGAAAGCTCCCGCAGCGGGGCACTGACCCCGAGCCGTGTGACGTGGGTCCGGCCACCCCGGCCGAAGCGCAGCTGGAGATAGGCCAGGTCGGCGCTCTGCCAGCCCTCGGAGGTCTCCACGTCCGAGTCCGCGCCCGCCTGCTCGGCGGCGAGGCGCGCAAGCGGCAGGGAGACGGCGGTGTCCCGCCGTACGGCGGTGCTCTCCGGCGGCGGCGCGTCGTCCTCGAGCGCGAACTCCTTGCTCGTCGCCTGGGCGAGGGAGCCGTCGCGCAGGCGCAGCACCTGGCTGTTGCGGTCCAGCGCGCTGACCCGGACAGCCACCACGGTCGGGATCCGCTCGGCGCCCTCGAGGTCGAGGTTCACCGTCAGCCGGTGACTGTGCCGGCTGCCCGCGACCTTCGCGGAGGGCAGGGTCACGTCGAATTCGGTCTCGTCGCCGTAGTACTCCTCCGACGGGACGATCTCCACCTGCCAGCGTGCGACATCCTTGGGCCTGGTTGGCTCCGTCGACCAGCTGACCTTCACGAAGCCACCGCGGGACGAACAGGTCGGCAGCGCGCCGTCCGCACCCAGACGCAGGCCGGTGCTGGCGGCGATGATGCCCGCCTCGTTGGCGAACGGCTCGACCTGCAGTGTCACCAGATCGCTGTCGACCGGAAGGTCCAGCGGCCAGCGGTTGAACGCCAGGTCCGTGGTGTCGTCGGCCAGGTCGCGCAGCCAGCCGCGCTCGGACAGTCGTGGCACCGCGACGAGGAACCGTTCGATCGCCCGGTACCGCTCGTCGTCCTTGCGTAGCGGGCATTCGGCGAGCCGGCTGCGCGCGTCCGTCTGCGAGCGGCCCGGCTTGACCAGTTCGCCGACGCATTGGGCGTTCGCGTCGAGCCGGGCCGCGAACGAGGCGCCGCCGCTGTCCGGGATCAGGCCGAGCAGGTGCAGGTGCGTGCCGGCGGCGTGGGTCGCGGCCGTGGCCCCGCCCGCGACCGGGTCGGCCGCGGCGGCGCCGACCGCGAGCAGGTACTCGGCGCGGGCCTGCCGCGAGCGCGGGAACGCGCCGCGGCGCACCGTCGCCTGAACCTGGCTGACCAGGTCGCGCAACGGCCGGTCCAGCCGGTACAGGGCGTCCCGGGCGATGCGGGCGAACAGGTCCTGGATGTCGATCGACTCGAACGAGTTCTCCAGGCTGCTCGCCGCGGGGCTGTCGACGCCCGCGGGCACGAGCAGCAGCAACGCGGCTGACTTGCGGTTGCGCAGCTCGATGGCGCGTTCCGGCGGGATGATCGCGTCGCTGTCGTCGCTGTCGTCGCTGTCGTCGCTGTCGTCGCTGTCGTGGCTGCCACTGCGGCCTGCGCCGTCCCGGCTGGCGGCGCCGAGAACCGCGACAACGACGGAGCCGCCCGCCGTGGTCTCGGCGAGCGTACTGGTCACCGCGTCGCGTACCGCGTGGCAGTCGCGGGTGCCCAGATGGTCGAGCCGCAGGCAGCGGCCCGGCGCGGCCGTGCGCAGGTAGTCGGCCACCAGCCGGTCGGCGACCCGGGTGGCGAGCAGGGGGCTCAGATCAGTCATCGCCGCGCTCCGGCAAGAGGGTTGATCACATACTGGGCGTTGAAGTCGTCGGCGAGGTCCGCGAAGAACCCCATCTGATGCAGGCGGCCGGTAAACGCGGCGAGGTTCCCGCTCGCGACCGCGCGGGACGATGCGTCGTCCCGCGCGCCCGGCGGGCGGTGGACCAGCAGGCCCCAGCGATGCTCCAGCACGTCGAGCAGGTCGGCGAGCCGCATCCGCGGCGCCGGGGCTCCCTTCGCCGGGTCCATCAGGGTGGCCAGCAGCAGGGTGGTGAGCAGCTCGTCGGTCATCGCGTAGCGCCAAGCCCGCCGGCCTCGCAGGTTCCCGCGCAGCAGCCCGGCCTGTTTGCGCAGGCCGCCGGTGTTCCAGAGCCAGCTTCCGGCGCTGGTCACGGCCTTGGACGCCTGCGACTGGCGGATCGCCGCGAGGACGAGGTCGAGCTGCGAGCCGTCGGGCGCCAGTGCGGCGAGCTCGGCCCTGGCGTCGGCCTCGGGCACCCGCAGCTCGGTGCTGGTGGTCTCGACGATCCGGCCCAGGTCGAGGCCGGCCCGCCATTCGACGTACTCCAGCCCGCGGATGCCGACCAGCGCGGCGAGCCAGTCCGGGCCCGACTTGCCCTCCACGTACGTCCGCAGCCGCTGCTCGTTGACCGCGTATCGGTCAAGGGTCTTGAGCAGGATCATGTTCTCGAAGTAGGCCGGCAGCCGCTCCAGGTCACGCGCGACGCACTCGCCGGCGAGCCGGTCGGAGTCGCCGCCCGTCTGCCGGGTGAAGTCGACGTAGAGCTCGGTGCGGGCGGGATGCAGGTCGCGACTGAGGTCGACTGGCGGCGGCTGCCCCACGCCACCCCGGCACAGCTCGCCGACCACGGTGAACAGCCGCAGGGTCATGGTGAACAGACCGATGTTCAGCAACGCCGCGAGATGCCGTGCCAGGGCGATCGTGGGCAGCCGGGTGCGGTAGACGGTCAGGAAGTCGAGCAGCAGGTCACCGAGGGCGATCATCACCCCGGGCATGACGGGGCTCCAGTCCAGGTCGGCCCGGGTCGCCATGACCTTCCCCGGCTGGAAGCCCTCCAGGTAGTAGAGGCTGAGCAGCACGTTCGCGTCGAGGTCGTCGGTCTTCCCGTCGAAGGCAGGGACGCCGAACGCGTCGATGGCGACACCGCGGCCGAACGCCTCCCGGAACAGCCGTTGCAGTGTCTGCTCCGGGTTGGGCGCGCCCCGGCGCAGCAGCGCCTCCTTCAGCAGCCGGTACACGACCACGTGGACCTTGCGGTGGCGGGCGCCCTCGGTCGGCAGGCCGGCTCGGTACGCACCGATGTGGATCGGCTGCACCGCGGCGAGCTGGACGTCCCGATGACCGCGGCCGCTGTGGCCGAGCCGGACGACGCTGCTGTTGACCCACTGCTCGAGCACCGCCAGGCCATGCTCGTCGTCGAACCCGCGCAGCTGCGGATGGGCGGCGAGCGTCTCGACGTAGCGGCGAGGGTTCGCCGGGTCGGCGTTCGAGCGCGAGAGCCGGCGGCCCTTCGTCTCCACCATCTCGAACAGCACGGGCAGGAACCGGTCGACGTCGAAGTCGTTCAGCTCCAGGCCGGTCAACTTCTCGAACTGGTAGGAGCGCAGCTCTTTGGGCAGGCGTAGCGTCATCGGGCATCCCGCAGCAGTTCGATGGTCGTGCCGGTCACGTTGATGATGTTCCGCCGCCCGTTGGGTTCGATGATGATCACTCGGCTCGCGGGCTGGAGGGTGAGACCGGCCCGGAACAGGCCCAGTTCCTCGCGCAGCGGCGCTACCTCGGGGTTGGTGGGCAGGAAGCCGGCGTTCGCACGCATCAGCAGCTCGAACAGGTCGACGTCGACGGGCAGGTCTACCTGGCCGGAGCGGTGCCGCAGCATGACGACGTCCGGCGCTGTCTCCACGAACCGGTCGTCCACGGGCTCCACGACGACCTCGAACTCGTCGAGCGGCAGTACCTTGACGACCTCGCCGCCGTTCTCCGTCGGCTCGCCCACCGAGACCGCGACCCCGTCGCCGTCGTAGCCGACCGGCCCGACACAGCGGGAAAGACCGCGCAGCAACCTGGGCACCATCGCATCGGCCACACCGTCGGGTGCGGCGCCGTTCGCGGAGTGGGTGCCGGCGAGCAGCGCGCGGAACTCGTCGAGGTGCCGGTACGGGCCGAGATGGTCGACGGCGGCGAGCTCCGCGTCGGTCGCGGTGAAGTAACGCAGCCGCTTGGCGCGGACGACCTCCGCCGCCGACCGGGTGCCGGGCGCGAGCGAACGCTCCACCTGAGGTGCCGGCACCGCCGCCGGGTCGAGGGCGCGCCACTCGTCGAGCAGCCGGTCGTGCCCGGCCGCCGCGTCGAACGCAGCCATGCTGAAGTGCCGTTCCGGCCGGGCCGGGTTCCCGAGGCCGTCGCCGAACTCGGCGTGGATCTCGGCGCAGCCCAGGTCCACGGTCACCAGGTAGGCGAGCGCGGAGCGCAGGTCGCGGATCGTGGGGCGCCGGCCGCGGCGCAGGTGCGAGGTGAGGACCAGCCGGTGCAGCCGGTCCTGGGCGCGCTCGTCGCCCAGGCCGCGGGCGTTCGCCCGGATCGGGCAGCGCTGCTCGACCGCGCAGCTCCCGCACGGTGCCCACAGGTCGTCGGTGAGCAGCCCGTTGAGCATCCGCACCGTCAGCGACCCGGTGGCCTGGCCCGCCGACGCCATCGAGCGGCCCTTGAGGTCGATACGCAGCACCCCGGCGGTGTCGGTACCCGGGCCGGCGACGCCGTCCCCCAGCACCGCCGCGATCTGCGGGTAGCGGTGGGCCTCGTGGTCGAGGAAGTCGAGTAGGCGACCGTCGTTGGCGGCGATCAGCGCGGTGTAACGACCGGCCCTGGAAGTCTCGTTCAGCGGGTCGAGCGCCCGGCGTAGCAGCTCGTCCGCGGACACGCCCTCATGTGACTCGCTGGCGTCGTAGACCGACGCGAACTCGTGCCCGTCGAGGGCCATCCGCCAGCCTGCGGCATCACTTTCCAGGACGTGTGCGCCGCGTTCGCGCAGCGCGACGCCGAGCCGTTCCAGGAACGCCGTCTTGCCGTCGCCTGGGTTGCCGCTGAAGACGACCAGCGTGGGCCGGCCGTCGATGATGCGTGGCGCCAGCCGCTCGTCGAGCCGGGTCTCGATGTAGGTCTGGTCGGCGAACTCCGAGTCCAGGCCGCGGTTGCCGCGGTTGCCGAGCCTGCTGTTGCGGAACAGCTGGCGGATCTCGTCGACCGCGGGATTGACCACGAGGCCACGCGGGACCGGGTTGGCGGGCGGCTTCGGCCGCGGTGCCGGATCAGGCCGCATGACGACGATCGGGTCCACCACCGGTGGGTCTGGTGGGGGCGGCGGAGGTGCGAACACGACGTCGATCGCGTCGCGGAGTTCGGCGGCGGACGGGAAGCGGTTCGCCGGGTCCGGGTCGCTGGCCCTGGCCAGCACCTCGAGGAACCTGGTCCCGCCGACGCCCGCCTCCGTCGCTTCCTGGGGCGTCGGCGGGACGAGCTGGAACTTGTTGCGCTGCTGGCCGTCGACCGCGTACGGCGGGCGGCCGACCAGCGCCTCGAAGACCAGGACCGCCAGCGAGTACAGGTCCGCGGCCGGCGACCAGGCGCCGTCGGCGACGATTTCCGGTGCCAGGTAGGGCAGGGTGCCGACCATGCTGTGCGCATCGGTGTCGGCCCGAGACGCCACCCCGAAGTCGATCAGCGTCGCGCGGTCGTCCTCGTCGACGATGATGTTGCCCGGGGA
The DNA here is from genome assembly GCF_001536285.1 of Parafrankia irregularis. Lineage (NCBI taxonomy): Bacteria > Bacillati > Actinomycetota > Actinomycetes > Frankiales > Frankiaceae > Parafrankia > Parafrankia irregularis. The sequence continues at coordinate 84,980 of NZ_FAOZ01000016.1, forward strand.
CAGGTCGCGGTGCAGGACGCCGTGCCCGTGGGCGTACTCGAGGGCGTCGAGGATGTCGGCGAGAATCCGTCGCGCCGCGGCCGGGTTGCCGCGCAGCCGCTCCGCGAGCTGGCCGACGGTCCTGCCCTCGACGTACTCGGAGATCAGCGCCGGCCCGGGCGGCTCGAGTAGGTAGTCGTGGATCCGGACGATCCGGTCGTGCTTGAGCTTGTGCAGCAGAGTGAACTCGCCGCGCAGGTTGTCCATCAGCTCGGCCGACTTCATGATCTTGAGCGTGTGCTGCACGTCGAAGGCGCGGTCGATCATGAGCCAGGTGGTGGCGGTGGCGCCGTCGCCCAGCTGGCGCACCAGCTCGTACTTGCCGACCCGCACACCCGGTGCCAGGCGTACCGCACGCTTGCGCTCCTCGGCCAGGTGCGCCCCCAGCCGGTCGGCGACCTCGCGGGCCGACGGGCGGTCCTGGGGCGCCGACGCGAAGCAGGCGTCGAGCACGTCACGGACCCGGTCCGGCAGCGACGGCGGTGCCTGCGGCTCGCGCGGCGGGTCCGCCTGGCGCAGCTCCCACCAGTCGAGCAGGCAGAGCGCCAGCGAGTAGACGTCCGACGGGTTGATCGCCAGGTGCGCGGTGCGGCGGCATTCCGGCGCCCGGTAGGGGCCGCCGTCGTGATCGACCTCGTCGGCGTCATGCACCGTCCGCGCATCCGCGATCTTCGCGATCAGGAAGTCGGAGAACATCACCCCGTTCGTCTCCGGTGTCACCCAGACGCGGCTCGGGTGCAGCGCACGATGGGTGATGCCCTCGTCATGGATGTCCGCGAGCCCGGCGAAGGCGTCCGCGGCGACCGCGGCGAAGGTGGCCGCCGACGGCTGCCTGCCGGCCCGGATCCGCCTGCGCAGCGTCTCCTGCCGCGGGCCGGGCGGGTGCATCGGGGCGACCCACATCTGGTCGTCGTTGACCCCGAAGTACGGGTCGACGGCGAACACCCGGCGCAGGTGCGCCAGGCGCTGCAGCGCGTCGAACTCCCGCAGGATCAGCTGGTCGCTCGCCTTGAGCTCGGCCTCGGTGAGGCCCTGGCGCTCATAGGTGAGCAGCACCCGCACCGCGCCGGCGGAGTGCCGGCCGACATAACGTCGGCCGCGTGGGGTCGGCTCGATGTTGCCGATGATCGTATAGGCGCCGAGCGTCGTGGGTGTCTGTGGCCGCGGCCGCAGGCCGGTGACAGCGGACAGCACCGCGGCGCGGAAAGGGGCGAGGTCGAAACGCGCGCCGACCGCACGGTCGATCTCCAGCAGGCGCTGCTCGCAGCCGGCCAGCCGCACGACGTGGCTCGCCGCCCGCGGGTCCTCGATCTGGAAGGTGACCTCGGGGGAGGACAGCACGACCAGCGGGTGGACGAGATGAAGCTGCTTCTGACCGGGGGGTGCGGCGTGGCGCAGCGCCGAGGCGAGCGGCTTGTTGAACCGGGTGAGGCTGCCAGCGAGGATCCGCGCGACGCCGACCGCCTGGTTGATCGGGTTACCGCGTTCCAGCCCGGTCCTACGCTCGTACCAGCGCTCCTCGGTACCGATCAGGTCGACCCGCCAGGACTTCTCCTCCACGACGATGACGCTGTTCGGCCCGACCAGGATGAAGTCGGAGTCGCGGGTGCCCGAGCCGGCGACGAGCTGACGGCCGCAGACGAGCGTCCACCCGTCGTCCAGGTGGTCTCGCAGGTAGACGGCGGTCTCCTGCTCACCCGGGCCACTCCACGGACCATGGACAACGATCTTCGCCACCATCGTCCCCCGCGCTCCTTCCGCCTGTACGCGACGTCCCGCAAGCCAGGGCGGAAGCGGAGGCGGAGGCGGGGCGGCGGCGACCCCTGCCGCCCAGGCATGGCTCACCCCGACGACGCCTCGGCGTCGTCGTCCCCCGCGTCGCCCCGTCGTCCCCCCGACAGGCAACAGCCCTCGGAACTCTATGCGAAGGGTGGGAAAAACCTCACAGCTGGTAGGGAATGTCGCGAACGCGCAGGTAATGAGGCGTGAGGGGGCGTGGCGGGTCGGAACGCGCTGGAGGGTGTCCGGTTGTGAGCGTGGTCCTTGCCGGGTTCGTCGCTGGGCTTGTGCTGGCGACGCTCACCGCTCCGGTCGGTGTCTCGGGCGCGATGTTCCTCCTGCCGGTGCAGCTTGATCTGCTGTCCGTGCCGAACCCGGCCGTCACGCCCACGAACCTGCTGTTCAACGTCATCGCGACGCCGGGATCGCTGCTTCGCTATCGGCAGCAGAAGCAGCTCGGTGGTCCGCTGACCCGCCGGCTCGTCGCGGGCACCCTGCCCGCGGTGGTGCTCGGGGCTGTCGTACGGGTCGTCTTCGCCCCGGGGGCGGCGGTGTTCCGCCTGCTGCTCGCCTGCCTGCTGCTGCCGCTCGGGACCTGGCTGTGCGTGCGCACCCTGCGCCCGCCCCGACCCCGCGGCGCGCACGCCGCCGCGCCGGGACTGCGCGCGGTCAGGCCACTCGCGGCCGTCGTCGGTTTCGTCGGCGGCCTCTACGGCATCGGCGGCGGCTCCATCCTCGGACCGATCCTCGTCGGGCGCGGCCTACCGATCGCGCAGGTCGCTCCCGCCACGCTCGCCTCCACGCTCCTCACCTCGATCGCCGGCGCGGTGACGTACGCGCTGCTGGCCCTGGCCGCGCCCGGCAGCATCGCCCCGCACTGGGCACTCGGCTTCGCCTGCGGCTTCGGCGGCCTGCTCGGCGGCTATCTCGGGGCCCGGCTGCAGCCGCGGCTTCCCAACACCGCCCTGCGGCTGCTCCTCGGCGCCCTGGCGATCATGCTGGCGATCCTCTACTTCGCCCGGGCAACCTGACTGGCGGAGGTCCGGGCCGCGTCGACGCCCAGTAGGCAGTGAGCCCGTCGACGGCGCGGTTCACGATCTCGTCCACTGGGAGTGACCCGTCGACGGCCATGCCCGCCTCGCCGGGGCGCAGCGGTTCCAGCGCGGCGAACTGGGAGTCGACGAGGGATACCGGCATGAAGTGGTCCCGCCGGCCGGAGACGCGCGCGACGATCAGCTCGCGGGGCGTGTCCAGGTGCAGGAACCACGTGCCCGGGCCGCCCTGGCCGAGAACGTCGCGGTAGCGGGCCCGCAGCGCCGAGCAGGACGCGACGCCGCCGTCGCCGGCGGCCAGCCGGTCGGTGATCCACACGGCGATGGAGGCGAGCCAGGGCAGCCGGTCCTCGTCGTTCAGTGGCTGCCCCGAGCTCATCTTGGCGATGTTCTCCGGCGGATGGAACGCGTCCGCCTCCGCGTAGTCGACACCGAGCCGCTCCGCGAGCAGCTGGCCGACCGTGGTCTTGCCACTGCCGCTCACCCCCATCACCACGACGATGGTCCTTCGCGCGCGTCCAGACAGGGTCACGTCTCTCCTCACCGGCGGAACTCGTTGCGCCAAGGGGCCCGGTCCCGGTGGCCAGTGCGACAGTCTGCCGTCCGCACGGGTCGGCGAGGAGGGGCGAGTTCCGGATTCACCCCGCCTCGATCGCTCCTGATCATCCCGGGTGATGGTCGGATGCGCCCGCTGGGCCCCCGTCAGACGCCGATCATCGGGCGGGCCGCGTCGACGTCGGCGGGAAGGTGGGTCAGCTCGTCGCGCAGCCGCTCCAGCGTCTGGCGCATGGCGACGGGCGTGCTGACGTCCCGGCCGCTGAGCCGTTCGAAACGCAGCACCAGCGCGGAGGGCGACAGCTCGAAGGTCTGGGTGAGGTGGGTTCCGCCGTCATGCGCGCGGAGCTGGAAGCGCCAGAGCGTGCTGTCGGGCTTGCTCCTGGTCCGCCGGGTGCGGTAGGCGAACTCCCGCCCCGGTTCGGCGGTCACCACCTCGCATTCGCGTGACCAGCGCATCCCGCGTGAACGGTTCCAGCCGCGGAAGCGGGCGCCGACGGCGGGCCCGGACGCGCCGTCGAGCCAGACGCACCGGTAGCACTCGGGGCTGTGGTGGGCCATGCCCACGACGTCGGCCACCGCCGCGTACACCTGGTCGGTCGGCGCGGGCACGAAGATCTCGGCGGAGCCGCGCAGAAGCACCGGGCCCGGGTCGACCACGAGGTCTCCGTAGGCGGTGGCCAGGCGGCGCTGGTAGCCGGAACGGCTCGCGGCGAGCAGGAGCGGCAGGACGGGCCCGAGACCGGCGGCGACGTCCGCCGCGCGCTGGGGGTTCGCCGCGGCGAGCCACGGCAGCACGAACGACAGCCGCATCTTCGCGCCCCGGCTCACCCGCTTCTCGAGCTGGGTCAGTTCGTCGTCGGAGACCCGGTCCTCGATGGCCGGCACGACCAGTGCCTCCTCGGTGGCGAGGTGCTCGGCCATGAGGTTGTGCAGGCTGGCGGTCACCGCGGCGAGAGCCGACACGCTCGAACCGTCGTTCCCGTCGTTCCCGTTGTTTCCGTCGTTCCCGGTGGGGCCGGCGGGTCGGTTGGGTCTGGCACGTCCGGTGCTCTCGGCCGGCCCGGCGAGGTCGGCCAGTGTCGCGCGCAGGCGCTGGATCAGCAGATCGAGCCGGTCGTGGTCGGCGCTGAGGGCATCGAGGGTATCGAGGTCGCCGGAGCCGAGGCCGCGCTGGCGCAGCAGGGGCCACAGGTGGTCGTCCTCGGCGACGTGATGGTGGTGGAGGGCGTCGAGGGCCTCGTCCACGTGGGCCCGCAGCGCGGTGAGCTGCGCCGGGCCGGCGACGCGGCGGCCGGCGGCGAGCGATGCAGCGAAGTCGGCGATGCGACGCAGCTCCAGGCGGATGCCGTCGTGCATCAGAAGATAGGCGTTCGGATTGGCCATGGGAACGTCCTCCCTGAGATCGTTGTAGGGTGACGGTATTGAACCCAGGTCGACTGGAGTGAAATTGGTCGTGAAGCCGACCCGCGCCTACCGCTCGCCGCACCGCGCCGCGCAGGCCCAGGCCACCCGCGCCGCGATCCTCGACGCCGCCGTCGAGCTCTTCTGCGCCGACGGCTATGCCCGCACGACGATGCAGGCGATCGCCGCGAAGGCGGGTGTGGCCGTCGAGTCCGTCTACGGGCTGGCGCCCAAGGCCAGGCTGCTGGAGCTGGCGCTGGAGCGGACCGTCGTCGCGGGTGAGAACACCCCACTGGCCCAGGAGGAGTCCTTCCGCGCCGCGCTCGACGCCGAGGACCAGCGCGACCAGTTGCGACTGTTCGGCGTCATGGCCGGGCGCCGGGCGAGGAGCTACGCCGCCATCAGCCGCGCCTACGTCCAGGCCGCGGCCCAGGACGAGGCCATCGCGGCCGCCTGGCACGAGCAGGAGCGGCGCCGGCTGCAGGACATGCGCCTGTTCGTCGAGGCGGTGGCAGCGCGCGGTGATCTACGCCCCGAGCTCACGGTCGAGTGCGCGGCCACCCGCCTGTGGGCCGCGTGTAACTGGTACACGGCCTGGCTGCTGTACGAGGCGGAACCCGACCGCGACGAGGCCTCGGTCGCCGGGTGGTTCGAGGTGACGGCCGCCGCGCTGCTGTTGCCGTGAGCCCAGGCCCACAGCACCCGATCGGCACCCGATCGGCACCCGATCGGCACCCGATCTGTATCTGATCGGCGGTGCGCCGCGGCTCCCCGGGTGGTCCCGGGTCAGGCCGCCTTCACCTGGTTACGCCCGCCGTTCTTCGCCCGGTACAGGGCGGCATCCGCGGCGTTGGTCAGGGTGGCCACGCCGTCGCCTGGTGTCTCGCCATCGTCGTCGGCGGGGGTTGCCGCGGTGACCCCGATGCTGACGGTGATGATCGACTCGGCCGTCAGCGGGTGTGGTTCGGCGAGGTCCTCCACCGCGTGGCAGAGGCGCCGGCCGAGACGAGCCGCGGTGACCAGGTCGGTGTCGGGCATCACGACGGTGAACTCCTCCCCGCCGTAGCGCGCGGTGAGCAGCGCGTCGCCGACGTTCCTCTCGAGGCAGGCGGCGACGCGCTGCAGGCATCGGTCACCGGCGGCGTGCCCGAAGTGGTCGTTGTAGAGCTTGAAGTGGTCGATGTCGATCATCGCCAGCGCGATGGGTGTGCCGTGTTGCCGGGCGCGCTGCCATTCGGCCTTCAGGACCTCCCCGAGGCGCCGCCGGTTGGCGAGCCCGGTCAGCGGGTCGGTGACCGACAGTTGTTCCAGCTGGCGGTTCGCGGCGGCGAGCTGCCTGTTCGTCGCGGCCAGCTCCTTGGTCCGGTCGGCCACCTTGCGTTCCATCGACGCGTAGACCCGGGCGTTGTCGAGCGAGACCGCGAGCTGCCCGGCGATGAGCATGATGCCCTCGAGGCGCTCGGCGGAGAACGCACCACGGATCATCCGGTTCTCCAGCAGCAGCATCGCCCGCAGGGTGCGTCGGATGGTGATCGGAATGGTGAGCAGCGAGCAGTGCTCGAGGCCGGCGAAATAGGCGTCACGCTGAAAGCGGTCGTCCCGTGCGGCGTTGGCGACGACGACGGGCTCGTGGGTACGGGCCGCGTAGCGGACGACGGAGGACGGCAGCACGCGCCGCCGGCCGGCCTCGCAGAGCGTGACGGTGTCGCCGGAGTCGGTCGGCACCAGCCATGTGTCCTGCTCCTGGTCGTACAGCAGCAGATGGACGCTGGTGGCGCCGGTCATCTCGGAGAGAATTCCCGCGACCTTCGTCTGGAGACCGGCGACGCTGGTCTCGGAGCTGAGGGCCTGGGAGGCGGCGACGACGGCGAGCAGGTCCACGGTGCCGATCGCCACCGCCGAGCGGCGGCCGGGCCGCTCCGCCGCCAAGGCGACGGTCGGCTCCTGGGTCGCGGGCGTGATCCCGGCCAGGGTGCTGCTCCGCAGCCCCGGGTAGGCCCAGTCGAGCTGGCTGACCTTCGCGGTCGCGCCCCACTCGAGGTACTGGCGGCGGGCGGTCGCCAGGAGCGCATGGCCGGCCTCCTCCATGGCATGTGCCAGGTAGAAGCGTGCGGCGCGTTCCAGGACGAGGGCCCGGTGCCACGGGCGCGTCCGGACGGAGACCTCCCTGAGCGCCACGTCAAACGCGTACGCCGCCTCATGGAAGTTCCCGACGGCCCACGCCCGCTCCGCCTCCACCAGGCGCAGCAGAGGCAGGAAGTTGGATGGTGCGTCGGCCGCGCGCGCGGCCAGCCATTCGATCGACGTGTCGAGTTCGCGCAGCGGGGTGTCGTGCTGCTCCGCATCCTGCGCACCCGCATCCTGCGCACCTGCATCCTGCGCACCCGCGGCCCGTACCTGGGCCGCCAGCGCGATCGCGAGCGTCAGCCGCGCGACCGCCGCGGAATAGTTCGTCTCGATCGCGAACCTGCAGGGCACCACGGCCGCGGCGTGGCGTGCCGCGTCGGCCGGGCGGTCCAGAATCGTGGCCAGGAGAGCCCGGGCCCCATGCAGGTTGGCCACGGAGAACGGGTCGTCGGCCAACAGGCTCAGCTCGGCCGCCTCGTCACCGGCCGATTCGGTGGCCTCGCCGCGCAGCGCCTGTACCAGCCGCAGGTATTCCCGGAACGCTCCCTCGGCGTGTCTGTTGCCGGTGCGCGCGGCGAACGCTAGCGCCTCGTCGACCGCCGCGGCGACGACATCCAGTGATGGCGCGCTGTCCAACAGCGCACCGATCAGGGCCTGGTGGACCCAGCACGCGTTCTGCAGGTCGCCGCCCCGCACGAGGCCCTCCAGCGCCTGACGGCCCTGGGGCGGAATGTCCTCCAGCGGCGCGAACCAGTGGCTGCTGGTGATCACATAGATGAACTGTGCCTGCCAGATCTCGGGCTTATAGCCCAGGGTTTTCCCGACAGCAAGTATCCGTTGCAGGATGCGGTGCCCGGTGCGGTAGTCACCTCTGCGGACAATGGACACGATGGAGAGGTGGCTGACCGGGCCGATCAGGGTGCGATCCGGGCCGCGCTGCGCCCAGATCTCGAGCATCTTGATGCTCAGCCAGGCCATCAGCGTCTGGTCGCAGAAGAACGTCGCGACCATGAGCCGGTTGACGAGCCGGATGACAGCGAGCTCGTTCTGGTCGGTGACACCCGGCTTGCGAAGGTCATCTGCCTCGCTGGTCGTGTCGAGCCACCGCGGGAGCTCGTCGAGGCCCCGGTCGGTCTCGGCGCTGACCGCGCCCTCGCCCGGGACGGAGACGCCGAGGCGCCGCAGCTGGCCGAGGCCGAGCCGCGTCGCCTCGCTGGCGCGTCCCCGGTTGGTGAGACTGATGACCTGCACCACCGTGGCGGAGGTGAGCTGCGTCGGCCGGGTGCACAGCCGACAGATGGTCCGGTAGGTGTCGTCTGCGTCCTCCAGCCGGCCGAGGCTGTACAGCGCGGCCTGCCGCTCGGTGAGGACCGCGATCAGGTGGTCGGTGTCGGCGGGGTCGACGAGTTCGACCGCCGCCGCCAGGAACCGCTCCACCAGCGGGTAGTTGCTCAGCAGCTTCGCCTGCTCGGCGGCGCGGAGGAAGAGCGCGCCCACCGCCCGTCGTTCCTCGGTTCCCTGTACGGCGTCGACCACCGGCAGGTACTGCTCGGCTGCCGCGGCGAAGAGCTCCGGCCGGGCCGCCAGCCGACGCGCCAGGCGCAGCCGCCGCGTGGCCTGTTCCCGCGCGGGACGGCCGCCCAGCACGGACTCCCGCGTCCGGTCATGGTGAAAACGGACGCTCGGATGGCCGTCGGACTCCCGCACCAGCAGACCGTCGGCCAGCGCGGGCGTGAGCAGCCGCTCGACCTCCTCCGCTGGCAGCCCCGCCGCGGCCGCCAGGACGTCCAGTTCCACCTGGCCCCCCAGGCACGCCATCGCCGCCAGGAGCTCGGCGGTGTCCGGTGGCAGCGTCGCGACCCGGGCGGCCAGCAGCGCGGTCACCTCCACCCGGTCGAGGCGGCGGCGCAGTACCGCCGCATCCCATCGCCATCCGCCCGGACCCGGAGTCACGATGCCGTCGCGCCGCAACGAGTTGAGCAGCTCCACGACGTCGTACGGATTGCCGCCGGTCGACGGCGCGACCGCCCGGGCAAGCCGCGCGGCGGGTTCCGGAGCCAGGTGCAGCATGTCGGCGACCATGGACGTCTGGTCCGCGGGCGACAGGGCGCGCAGTCGCAGGCGCTGCGGGCCGGTCCGCTGGCCGCACCAGCGGGCGAGCATCGGCGCCAGGGGATGAGCGGCGTCGATGTCACTCTCCCGGTACGCGGCGACCAGCAACAGCCCGGCGATCCGCTCCTCACCGCTGAACACCAGGTCGATGAAGCTCAGCGGCGTACGCTCGGCCCACTGCAGGTCGTCGATGAAGAACACCACCGGCCGCGTGGCTGAGACGACGGCGCGCAGCACCTCGACCGGCGTACGAGACAGCCGCACCGGCGCCGTCATCGGGTCCCCGGGTTCGGGGGGAACCCTCAGCAGCGCTGCCAGCTCCGGCACGGTGGCCGTGATCAGGCCGGCGTTGGAACCCAACCCCCGCAGCATCCGCTCCCGCACCTGCGCCAGGAAGTCCTCGGGCTCGGCCAGCAACAGCCGGCCCAGCGCGCGCAGCCCCTGCCGGACCCCGTCGTAGTCCTGGCCACGGCGGTACTGGTCGAACTTGCCCGCCACGAACCAGCCGTTGTCGCCGGCCACGATCGGTCGCAGCGCATTGACCAGGGACGTCTTGCCGACGCCCGGCGCGCCTGTGACGAGGACCCCGTGCGAGCCCCCGGTGATGGCCTTGGCGAACGCCGCGTCCAGCTCGTCGACCTCCCGGTCGCGGCCGACCAGCCGGGAGGGCGCCAGCGGGCGCATCGGGAGATCGTGCTCGCCGGGGCGCACCGCCATCGCGCCGTGACGCACCAGCGCGAGATCGTGCGCGAGCCCGTCGGCCGACTGGTAGCGGTCGTCGGGTTCCTTCTCCAGCAGGTGCATGATGATGACGGAAAGGCCGGCGGGCACGGACGGATTGACTGTTCCCGGCCGCGTCGGGACCCGAGTGAGATGATCATGAATGATCCGGAACGGGTTCCCGGTGCCGAACGGCGGTGCCCCGGTGGCCAGCTCGTACAGGGTGGCCCCGAGCGCGTACAGGTCGGCTCGCTGGTCGACCGGGCGGCCGGTCCGCCCGATCAGCTCCGGTGCCAGGTAGGGCAGGGTCCCGACGGTCGCGCCGTGGTAGCCGGACTCCGGGCGGACCACCGGGCACGTCGTGGCGAGCGCGAAGTCGATCAGGTAGGGCGCCCCGCTTTCCGCGGCCACCACGATGTTTGCCGGGCAGATATCCCGATGCATCACACCCCGGTGGTGCATCCCCGCGACCGCGTGGGCCAGCGATTCGGCGAGAGCGATCAGCGGGTCCGGCTCCAGCGGGGTGTCCTGTGGGCACAGCGCGGTGCCGTCGACATCGGCCAGCAGGATCGATCCCGTGTACTCCGCCGGCCCGGCGGCGAGCTGAACGACACCCTCGACTCCCGCCAGCCGTTCGAGGATCTCTGTTTCGTGACGCAACCGCTGCTGTGCATCCGGGCCCAGCGGCTCCTTCTGGATCACTGGTCCCTTCGGCAGCACGACCCGGCTGATCCGGGTCCGGTCCGAGGCGTGCAACAGCACTGATCGCGCCGTCACCGTCGGCGGATCCCTGCCCGGGGTCATCCGCCTGGCAGCCATGTGTTCGCCCTTACGCCGCACCACGACCAGCTCACCTGTCTAACCTGCCCGCAAACACAACGGAACCAACGGGCGCGGTCGCCGGCCAGCGCCGGGGGTGTGGGTCGGGGGGTGTGCGTCGGGGCGTGTGTCGCTTCAGGCGCAGGTGATGCGGGCCCGGCGGGGATCTCCCGCCGGATCCTCGCCGAGGCTGCGCGCTGGGCTCAGCTCATGCCGAGGTGGCCTGGGTCGAGGCCGGTGATGTCCCGCGCTCGGGGAGCCCGAGTGACCGCTCCCAGATCTTGTTGATCGTGTCGAGCAGGATCTCGCGGTCGTAGTCGGCGCCCTCGTAGGTCCAGGCCATGACCATCCGCTCGACCATGAGGGTCAGCGCATGCGCGGTGTGTCGTGGATCCAGGTCGGGATAGGCCAGCCCGGCCGCCTGCCATCTGCTGATCGCCCTGGTCACCCTGCCCTGGAAGTGCTCGGCGACCTCGTGCCACTGGGCCTTGAGCCGGTCGTCGTCATCCCGGGCCTGGTAGACCGCGCGCAGCACGTGGACGTTGCGCTGGAAGGCGTCGATGTAGGCCCGGTTGACCTCCTCGACGCTGCCGGCCGGGTCCAGCTGGGTGCTGACGTGATCGGGCGCCAGGGTGGTCAGCTCGGCGGAGACGTCCTTCATGACCTCGTGCAACAGGTCGTGCTTGGACCGGTAGTAGTTGTACAGCGTTCCGGAGGCCACCTTCGCCTCGGCGCTGATGTCGGAAAGCCGGGCGTTGTAGAACCCGTCCCGCTCGAAGACGACCCGCGCCGCCTCGGCGAGCCGCCGAGGCGTGGTCTCGCGCCGAGGGTCGTTGCGGGTTCGCCGGGGGCTCTCCGGAGTGTTCCCACGTTTCCGGCCAGCGGTAGGCGTCGGCACAACCACTCCTCGTTCGTCGTCATGGATCTGGCGCGGGCGGGTCTCCACGCCTCCGCAAGCTGCAGCGATGGTACGAGCCCGGATGTCGCGGCGGGGCAGCCCGCCCAGTCAAGCGTGTTCGGCCGCTCCCAATCAAGAGGTTGACGTCATCCTCAGTTTTGGTCTAACTTCCTGGCCGGTGACGCGCTTCACACCGAGGGGCCGAGGGTGGGGCCGGGTGCGGGGGCGCCGCGTCACACGAGCTGGCATCGAGAAGCGGGGCACTTCATGCGATTAATCGCGCGGAAGCGATCAAGGGTTGCCGTCGGTCTGGCACTGGGCCTCGTGCTCACGGTGACAGCGGCCTGCGGCGGCGATTCGAAGGATTCGGACGAGGCGTCGACGGGCCAGAACACCGCGACCGGCACACCGATCAAGGTGGGTTTCTTCAGCCCGGAAGGCGGTGTGAACACACTCCCCGGCGCCGTCGCTGGCATGAAGGCCGGTGTCTCGTATGTCAACACCGAGCTCGGCGGGGTCGACGGTCACCCGCTTGAGGTCGTCAGCTGCCCGATCGACGGCACGCCCGAGAAGACGATCTCGTGTGCCAACAAGTTCGTGCAGGACAAGGTCGTCGCGGCGTTCGACGGCTTCAACTACAGCTCGAGCGCGGGTGTCGACATTCTCGTCGACGCCAAGATTCCGCTGGTCGGCCAGATCGCGTTCGACCAGATCACGGGCAGCAAGGCCGACGGCCGGGTCTTCTTCGGCGCGCCGCAGGCCTCGTTCCTCGTGGGCGCGCTGCAGGGCTTCAAGGCCCAGGGCATGACCGCGGTGACCATGACCCTGGTGGACACGCCGTCCGGTCACAACACCGTGGACAACCAGCTCAAGCCGCTGGCGACCGCCCTGGGGCTGAAGGCGGAGGGGGTCTACTTCTCGGCCACCAACCCGAACTTCAGCGCGCTGGCCTCGACGATCGTCTCGACCAAGCCTGACGTCGCCGGGCTCGTCGCCTCGCCCAACGAGTCGGTCTGCACCCAGCTGGTCAGGAACCTGCGGTCGCTCGGGTACAAGGGCGGGGTCTTCCTCGCGGCCTGCACCGGCTTCATCGACGCGGCGCCCAAGGACGCTCCTGGCGCGATGATGTACGCCCCCGGATGGCTGCCGGGCTCGGAGAAGTACGCCCCGGCGGAGGCCGGCAAGCAGCTGGAGACGGCGGCGAAGGAAATCAAGGCGGCCGGCGGGTCGAAGGACTTCTTCGCCTACGGCCAGTTCGCGACCGTGGTGGACTTCGCCACGGGCCTCGCGACCGCGCCGTCAGCCGACGGGCTCACCGGTGAGGGCGTGCTGACCACGCTCAAGGGCCTGAAGGACTTCCCGACCTTCCTCGGTTCGCCGGCCACCTGCGGCAAGCCGACCAGCCCGAACTGCACCACCCAGATGCTGCTGTTCAGCGTTCAGGACGACCTGACGCTGAAGCCGGTGGGCGATACCTGGATCGTTCCGTCCCCGCAGATCCTCTCCGCGATTCCGGGCGCGAGCTGAAGCTGAACGGAAGGAGCAAGACGTCCGCACCGCACCGGAAAGTGCGGTGCGGACGTCGGTTCGGCCGATGACCATTGTGACGCCGCATTCATGAGCGACATCCTGCAGTTCGCCGTTCTCGGGTTCTCGACCGGCGCCGTCTACGCGGTGCTCGGGTCCTCGCTGGTCAGCATCTACGTCGCGACCGGCATCATCAACTTCGCGCAGGGCTCGCTCGCGCTGTGGGGCGTCTGGCAGACGGCGGCCCTGCAGGCCAACGGGACGCTGGTCCTGCCCATCGGGAGTTTCAAGCTCACCGACGGCCCGACGGACACCGTGCCCGCCCTCCTGATCGGCGCGGCCAGCTGCCTGGTCTGGGCGGTTCTCGCGCACTTCCTGGTGTTCCGCCCGCTGCGCCGGGCGCCCGTCCTCGGGCAGGTGGTCGCGTCGGTGGGCATGATGCTGCTCCTGCAGGCACTGGTGACCCTGCGGTTCGACGCCGACACCCTGGGGCTCGACCCGACCGTCCTGATCCCGATGCCGATCCTGCCGTCCGACACCTTCACCCTCGCCGGTGCCACCATCGCGGTGAGCAACCTGATTCTCGCCGGCATCGCCATCGCGATCGCCGCGGGCATGTGGGCCTACCTGCGGTTCACGAAGATCGGGACGGCAACCCGGGCCGGTGCCGAGGACGAGCGCGCGCTGCGCCTGCTGGGCTACTCACCGGACCGCCTCGCCGCGCTCGTGTGGGGCGCGACCGGGTTCGTCTCCGGGCTGATCGTGGTGCTCGCGGCGCCGGCCATCGGCGGCCTGGACCCGACAAGCTACATGTTCTACGTCGTCCCGGCGCTGTCAGTCGCCCTCGTGGGCCGCCTCACCTCCATCGGCACCGTCTGCGCGGCGGGCCTGGGCCTCGGCGCGCTCCAGCAGATCCTGCTGTTCGCAACCACCAAGGACTGGTGGCCGTCCTGGGCGCAGGCCGGGGTCGGCGACGCCATTCCGTTCGTCATCGTCGTCATCGCCCTCTTCGCGCTCGGCCGCAGCATCCCCGAGCGCGGCAGCGCCGGCGTGGGGCGCCTGCCCCGGGTTTCGGTGCCGCGGCTGCGGCCCCTGCCGGTGACAGGGGCCGTCGTGGCCGCGGGGCTGGTCATCGCGCTGACGTCCGGCACCTGGCGGTTCAGCCTGGTGATGTCGGCGATCTTCGCCCTGATCGCGGTCTCCGTGGTGCTGCTGACCGGGTACCTCGGCCAGATCTCACTGGCCACGATGGCCTTCGCCGGTGCCGCCGGGTTCGCGCTGTCGAAACTGACGACGAACGCGGGGGTGCCGTTCCCGTTCTCGCTGTTCCTCGCGGCGGTCGTGTCGACCCTGCTGGGGGTCGTCGTCGGTGTTCCCGCGCTGCGGATCCGCGGCGCGCAGCTCGCCGTCGCCACCGTCGCGGCGGCGCTCGCCATCGAGGCCTTCGTCTTCAACAACCCGTCGCTCACCCCGTACTCGGGCGCGCTGATCAAGGATCCGTCCCTGTTCGGCTACTCGCTGGCGGTGCGCGAGGGGACGAACATCATCACGCTGCGCTTCTCCTACCTGGTGCTCGCGGTCGTGGTGCTGCTGCTGATCGCGGTGGCACGGCTGTTCGGCGGAGCCACCGGGCGGGCCTTCCTGGCCGTGCGCTCCAACGAACGGGCGGCTTCTAGCGCCGGCGTCGACGTGGCCGCGACGAAGCTGCTCGGGTTCGCGATCGCGTCGTTCCTCGCCGGCATCGGTGGTGGGCTGATCGGTTACAGCAGCGGTCAGCTGTCCGCGGCGTCGTTCACCGTGCTGGTCGGGCTCACCGTGCTGGCGATGACGTACGTCGGCGGGATCACCACCATCACCGGCGCCGTCATCGCCGGGCTCGCCGGGCCGCTCGGCGTCCTCTATCTCTTCCTGAACCAGAGTCTCGACCTCAGCAAGTACTACACACTCATCGCCGCGCTCGGCATGCTGCTGCGCGCGGTGGTGTTCCCGCCGGACGGCGGCCCCCTCCAGGAATGGCTCGCCGCCAGGCTCCCACGCCGAACGCCTGCCCTGGCCACCGGCGCCGGCTCGGTCACCGCGGGCTCGGTCACGGCTGGCACCGCCGCCACCTCGGCTGGTGCGGCCGCCGCCAGCACTGCGGCCGCGACCAGCACCGCCTCCACCGCCTCCACCGCCTCCACCGCCTCCGCCGGCCCCGCCGGCCCCGACAACTCCACCGACTCCGACACCGTGACGGCGGGCGACGCGGCGCCGTCCATAGCATCGAGGTCCGCCGATGCCCGCTGAACCCGAATCGAAGCAGCGCCTGCTCGCGACCGCGGGTGTCTCGGTCCACTACGGCGGCGTGCGGGCCAACGACGAGATCACACTCGCCGTGGACGCCGGGGAGATCGTCGGCCTCATCGGGCCGAACGGCGCCGGCAAGACGACCTTCGTCGACGCCATCACCGGCTTCACCCGGTACACGGGCACCGTCGAGCTGGGCGGCACCAGCCTGGATGACGCCGGCCCGCACCGGCGCCGCCGGGCCGGCCTGGCCCGTACCTGGCAGGCCGGGGAGCTCTTCGGCGATCTCACCGTCGCCGAGAACCTGATCGTCGCGGTCGAGGGTGGCGGTGTCCGCGGCGCGCTCACCGACGTGTTCGGCCGCCGTCGGCGCACCGACCAGGCGGTGTGGAACGCGCTGGAGCTGGTCGGGCTCTCGGAGCTGGCGGAGCACCGGCCCGACCAGCTCACGCTGGGCCAGCAGAAGCTGGTCGGGGTGGCCCGCGCGATCGTCGGAGCCACCCAGATCCTGCTGCTGGACGAACCGGCGGCGGGCCTGGACACCGAGGAGAGCGTGGCGTTCGGCGGCGAGCTGCGCCGGCTGTCCGCGAGCGGCCTCGGCGTGCTGCTCATCGACCACGACATGACCCTCGTTCTGGACGTCTGCGACCGCGTCTACGTCATGGACTTCGGCCGGATCATCGCGACGGGGACACCCGCCGAGGTCAGCGCCGACGAGCGCGTCGTGGCCGCCTACCTCGGGAGCGCGGTGACCTCATGACCACCCCTACCCCGGCCGACACCGAGACCTCGGTGGAGACCGCGACCGCAACCGTGACAGCAGCGGCCACAGCCACCGGCACGGCAGCCGAGCCGGCGCTGGTGATCGAGAACCTCATTGCCGGCTACCGCGGCGTGCCCGCCATCCGCGGGGTGAACCTGCGGGTCGACCCGGGCAACATCCTGGCGCTGCTCGGCCCGAACGGCGCCGGCAAGACGACCACCCTGCTCGCCGCCGCCGGCCTGCTGACCCCGCTGAGCGGCACCGTCACCGCGCTCGGGGCCCCTGTCAGCGGCCGGGTCGAACGGACCGCGCGGGCCGGTGTCAGCCTGATCCCCGACGACCGGGGCCTGTTCCACCGCCTGACCGTGACCGAGAACCTCCGTCTCGCCGGCGGCCGCGACGAGCTGGACCAGGCGCTCGAGCGGTTCCCGCAGCTGCGGCCGCTGCTCAGGCGCCGGTGCGGCCTGCTGTCGGGCGGTGAGCAGCAGAGCCTGGCGATCGCGCGCACGCTCATGCGCAAGCCCCGGGTGCTGCTCATCGACGAGCTGAGCATGGGTCTCTCCCCGATCGCGATCCAGGCGATCCTGCCCACGCTGCGCCAGCTCGCCGACGAGACGAACCTGGCGATCGTGCTGGTCGAGCAGCACATCGACCAGGCGCTGTCGATCGCGGACAGCGCGGTGGTCCTCCACCACGGGTCGGTCGCCCTGAGCGGCCCGGCGGCGGCGCTGCGCGAGGACCGTCAACAGATCCAGCGCGCCTACTTCGGCCGCTGACGCCGCCGGCCGACGACACCAATGACACCTCCGGGACCGGGCCAATGACACTGAGACCCAGACAGCGCGCAGCGCTCGCCGCCATCTGCGACACGTTCGCGCCCGGCGACGGCGCGGGCCTCCCGTCGGCCAGCGCCCTCGGTGCGGTCGACATCGCCGAGGCGGTGGCGGCAGGCCTGCCCCGGGCCGCGGGCCGTCGGCAGCTCGCGACGCTGCTGTCGGTGTGGGACACCCGCCTCGGTGGCCTCCTGCTCGGCGCGGGGCCGAGGCGGTTCTCCACCCTCGACCCCGCCGCCCGGCAGGACGTCCTGCTGCGGCTGGGGGAGTCGCCGGCGGAGCAGAAGCGGGTGCTGTTCCAGGCCCTGCGGATGCTCGCCACCTCGTCGTACTACTTCGCTCCGGGGCCGACCGGTTCGTCGCCGGCGTGGGAGGCGATCGGCTACCCCGGCCCGCTGGGCCCGCGCGACGGTGCCCCGCGCCCCCCGCTGGCGCCGCTGGCGCCCACCGCGGACACCACCCTCGACTGTGACGTGGTGGTCGTCGGGTCGGGCGCGGGCGGCGGCACCGCGGCCGGGGTGCTCGCCGGTGCCGGCCTCGACGTCGTCGTCCTCGAACGCGGCGGGTACTACGACGACGCGGATTTCGACGGCGGTGAGCTGTCGGGCCTGAGCCGGATGTACGCGGCGGGGCCGGCGACGACGGCGGAGGGCCAGGTCGCCCTGGTCGCGGGTTCCTGCCTGGGCGGGGGAACGGTCGTCAACTGGTCCACGTCGCTGCCGACCCCGCCGCGCATCCGTGCCGAATGGGCGGGGCTGGGCGCCAAGCAGTTCGACGAGGACGAGTTCACGCAGGCGCTGGACGCGGTGAACCAGCGGCTGTCGGTCAACACCGACCACAGCATCCCCTCGGCGCGGGACGCGGTGCTCGAACGCGGGCTCACCGCGCTCGGCTGGCACGTCGACGCGCTGCCGCGCAACGTCACCGGCTGTGACATGGCCGTCGAATGCGGGCGGTGTGGCCTCGGCTGTCGCCTCGGTGCCAAGCAGTCGGTCACGAAGACCTGGCTCGCGGACGCGCAGGCGCACGGTGCCCGCCTGGTCGTCAACGTCGACGTCCGCCGTATCGACGTGCGGGGCGGCCGCGCCGTCGGTGTCGAGGGCGTCACCTCGGACGGCCACGCGGTGAAGGTGCGGGCCCGGGCGGTCGTCGCCGCCGCCGGCGCCATCCAGACACCGGCGCTGCTGCGCCGGTCGGGCCTGTCCAACCCGAACATCGGCCGGTACCTGCGGCTGCACCCGGCGACCGCCGTCTGGGGCGTGTTCGACGAGCCGATCCGCCCCTGGGAGGGCGGTATGCAGACGCGCTACTCCCTGGAGCATGGCGACCTCGACGGCGACGGGTACGGCGTGATCTACGAGACGGGCCCGGGTAACCCGGGCGCCCTGCAGGGCTTCATGAACTGGCGGGGCGGCGGGGCACACCTCGCCGCGATGAAGGACCTCGCGCACACCGCGGGAGTCGGCGTCATCACCCGTGACCGCGATCCCGGTGAGGTCCGGGTCGGGCGGGACGGTGAACCCGTGCCGCACTATCGGCTTTCGGCCCACGACACCGCGCACGTGAAGGCGGGAATCGAGGGCGCCGCCCGCATTCTGGAGGCCGCGGGAGCACGCCGGATATACTCGGCTCATCAGGCCGGTCCATCCTATGAACCGGGCCGGCGCGGATCACACGGTGAATTCGTTGCCGCCTGCCACAATGCGGGTTATGGTCCGGGTGAATGCTCGATCGCGGCGTTGCACATCATGGGTACGGCGCGAATGGGTGACGCCCCGGACATGAGCGCGACCAACCCGGATGGCTGCATCTGGGAGCTGCCGAATGTCGTGGTGGCGGATGCGTCCTGTTTTCCCACCTCGCCTGGAGTGAATCCCATGGTCTCCATCGAGGCGATCGCCTACATGAATGCCCGACGACTGGCCGCCAGGCTTGCGTGACGGGCGGCACTGCCTGACGGACCCGCGTCTTCATCTCAGATCATCGGTGCTGGGTAAGGGCAAGGGGCCGGAACGAGTCCGTGATTGGTGGCCTTACCGGCGGCCGATGGATCCCAGGAGGAGCGAAGAGATGACCGACATCGCGTTACAGCGCGCAGCGATCGACGCCGAGATCGAAGGCCTGACCCTCGTCGGGGTCCTCGAACGCACGGTGCGCGAGCGCGGCACCGAGCCCGCCTACTCCGACCGGCGCCTCGCCGAGGGGGCGGATGACGGCCGCGGCTGGCGGACCGTCACCTGGGCCGAGCTGGTCGACCGTGCCCGTGAGCTGGCCGCGGGCTTCCTGGACGCGGGCCTCGCACCCGGCGAGGCGGTGGCCGTCATGGCCTCCAACCGGATCGAGCACGTCGTGGCGGACATCGCCACCGTGCTCGCCGGCGGCATCCCCGTGTCGGTCTACAACACGCTCTCGCCCGAACAGGTCGCCTACGTCGCCGGGCATGTCGAGCCGCGGATCGTCGTGCTCGAGACCGCCGACCACGCCGCTCGCTGGTCCGCGGTGCTCGCGGAGAAGTCCACGGTGAGCCAGGTCATCGCGTTCGGCACCGCCTTCGACGCACTGACCGCGAGCGACGCCGACGCCGAGGCCGCCGCCGATGCCGCCGCCGCGGACGCCGACGACGCCAGGTCCGTGGCGGTGGCCGCCGACGTGCGGGTCGTCACCTGGGACCAGGCGGCGGCCGACGGTGCGATGGCGCTGACGCGCCGAGACGCGGAGCTGGCGATCCGAGGCGAGGCCATCAAGCCGGACGACCCGATCACGATCCTGTACACGTCCGGTACGACGGGCCGGCCCAAGGGCGTCGTCCTCACCCATCGCAACATCTGGTTCGAGGCGGCCGTCTCGGCCCGCAAGGCGCACCTGGACGGGCCGGGCATCTCGGTGTCCTACCTGCCTTTCGCGCACATCGCCGAACGAATCCTCGGCCTGTACATCCCGCAGCTGCAGGGCGGTCACGTCCACCTCATCGACGATCCGGCGGCGCTCGCCCCCGCCCTCGCCGAGATCCGTCCCACCCGTTTCTTCGGGGTTCCGCGGGTCTGGGAGAAGATCCGAGCGGGGATCGGGGCGAAGCTCGCGGCCGAGCCGAACGCGGCGAAGCGCGAGGCCGTCGCGCAGGCCCTCGCCATCGGGCAGGCCTATGTCGAGTCCACGCAGACGGGCCGGACGACGCCGCCGGAGCTGCGGGCGCGGTTCGAGGCGGTCGACGGGCCGATCCTGCGGCCGTTGCGCGCCGCCCTCGGCCTCGACCGGATCGAGTGGGCGTCCAGTGCCGCCGCGCCGATGCCGGTGGAGATCGCCCGGTTCCTGGCCGGCCTGGGCCTGAGCGTCTACGACGTGTACGGCATGACCGAGACGACCGCCTCGGCGACGGCCGGCGGCCCGGACGCGTTCCGGCTCGGCACTGTCGGCACCGCCCAGGACGGCATCGAGGTACGCATCGCCGACGACGGCGAGATCCTGGTACGCGGGCCGATCACGACACCCGGCTACCACAAGGAGCCCACGGCGACCGCCGAGCTGATCGACCCCGACGGCTGGGTGCACACCGGGGACGTGGGCGAGCTCGACGCGGACGGCTTCCTGCGGGTGGTCGACCGCAAGAAGGACATCATCATCACCTCGTCGGGCAAGAACATCGCCCCGTCCAACATCGAGAACGCGCTCAAGGAGAGCCCGCTGATCGGGCAGGCGCTGGTGGTCGGTGAAGGCCGCCCGTACCTCGTGGCGATCCTGACCCTCGACGGCGAGACGGCGCCGATCATCGCGCGGCGGCTCGGCGTCGAGGGAACGACGGTGGCCGAGCTCGCGGTCGACCCGGCGATCCTGGACGCGGTCGCCGCGGTCGTCGCGGCGACGAACGCGCGGCTGTCACGGCCCGAGCAGATCAAGGCCTACGAGCTGCTCACCGAGGAGTGGACCATCGGCGGCGAGCAGCTCACACCCACGCTGAAGCTGAAGCGCAAGGTCGTGATCAGCCGATACGAGGACGTCATCGCCGACCTCTACCAGAGCGGGCGCATGGCATGACCGATCTTTCCCAGACCGACCCGGCGGAGCGGACCGACCCCGCTGCGCGGACCGAACTGGTCCGGCGCTGGACGGCGCTGCGGCAGTCCGCCGGGCCGATCGAGCCCACCGAGCTGGACGACCTGTGGGCCGCGCTCGCCCCCGTCGACGCGGGCGGCATCCTGGGCCAGTGGCGTGGCTTCGCCTTCCCCACCGGGCATCGGATGGGCAGGCTGCTGGTCCGCAGCCGCTGGTACGGCAAGCGGTTCGTCGCCCTGGACGACGCGGTGCCGCTGCTGTGCGTCGGCCCGGACGGCGAGCTGTTCTCCGACGTCGAGTCCGGCAAGGGCCTGGCGAGCCTGTGGAACGTGGAGTTCCGTGGCGAGGTGACAGCGACGATGGTCTACGACGGAATGGCCGTTCTCGACCATTTCAAGAAGGTCGACGACCGCACCCTGATGGGCATCATGAACGGCAGGCCAGGCCTGGTGCTGGACAACGGCCGGCATTTCTATTTCGGGTTGGAACGGGACTGAGTCGTCCGCGGCCCGGACCACGAGACGACATCGCTGAACGGAGAATTCGATGAGTGGCGTCTACGCGACCCGTCGCCCCCTGTACGAGGACGAGCACGAGGAGTTCCGCTCCACTGTCCGTGCTTTTGTCGACAAGTACGCCAGGCCGAACGCCGAGCGCTGGCAGGCGGAGGGCAAGGTCGACCGCTGGCTGTTCCAGGAGGCCGGGAACGCGGGCGTCCTCGGGTTCAACATCCCGGAGGAGTACGGCGGCGGCGGGACAAAGGACTTCCGCTTCAACGCGATCGTCGCCGAGGAGCTCGGCCGCAACCCGGTCTCCGACGGCATGGCCGGAGTCGGCCTGTCCAACGACATCGTCATCCCGTACTTCATCGACCTCACCAACGACGAGCAGAAGGCCCGCTGGCTGCCCGGCATCGCGAAGGGCGACCTGATCGTCGCCGTCGCCATGACCGAGCCGGGCACCGGCAGCGACCTCGCCGGCATCCGCACCAGCGCGGTGCGCGACGGCGACCACTACATCGTCAACGGCAGCAAGACGTTCATCTCGAACGGGCAGAACGCCGACCTGGTCGTCACGGCGGTGCGTACCAGCGATGACCCGCACAAGGGCCTGAGCCTGATGGTCATCGAGGCGGACAGCCCCGGCTTCGGGCGGGGGCGCAACCTGGAGAAGATCGGCCTGCACGCGCAGGACACCAGCGAGCTGTTCTTCAGCGACGTGCGGGTGCCGGCGGAGAACCTGCTCGGCGCGGAGGGCAGCGGTTTCCTCGGGCTGATGAAGAACCTCCCGCAGGAACGCCTCTCGATCGCGGCCGGTGCCATCGCGGCGACCGAGGGCGTGCTCGAGCGCACGCTGTCCTACGTCACCGACCGCAAGGCGTTCGGCCAGCCCATCGGCACCTTCCAGAACACCCGGTTCCAGCTCGCGGAGATGGTGACCGCGGCCCGGGTCAGCCGTATCTACATCGACGACCTGATCACCCGGCACACGGCCGGCGAGGTGACCGCGGTGGAGGCCGCCGCCGCGAAGTTCTGGACCACCGAGCAGCTCGTCGACATCGTCGGGCGCTGCCTGCAGCTGCACGGCGGCTACGGCTACATGCTCGAGTACCGCATCGCGCAGGACTACCTCGACTCGCGCATCACCACCATCTACGGCGGCACGACGGAGATCATGAAGGAGATCGTCGGCCGCGACCTCGGTCTGTGACGCGATAGACCTGCTGAGAAAGGAAACCTCGTGTCCGAGGCGTTCATCTACGATGCCGTGCGCACCCCCCGCGGAAAGAACCGCGGCGGGGCGCTGCACGGCACCAAGCCGGTCGACCTCGTGGTGGGCCTGATCCAGGCGCTGCTCGAGCGCAACCCCGGCCTGGACCCCACCCAGATCGACGACATCGTCCTCGGCGTCGTCTCCCCGGTCGGCGAGCAGGGCGGCGACATCGCCCGCACCGCGGTGCTGGTCTCGGGCCTGCCCGAGGTCGTCGCCGGCGTACAGGTCAACCGGTTCTGCGCGTCCGGCCTGGAGGCGGTCAACCTGGCGGCGCAGAAGGTCGGCTCCGGCTTCGAGAGCCTGGTGCTCGCCGGCGGCGTCGAGTCGATGTCGCGGGTGCCGCTGGGATCCGACGGCGGTGCCTACGTGCAGGACCCGACCACGGCGTACGACTCGTACTTCGTCCCGCAGGGTGTCAGCGCCGACCTCATCGCGACCCTGGAGGGCTTCACCCGCGAGGACGTCGACGCGTTCGCCGTCCGCTCCCAGGAACGCGCCGACGCCGCCTGGCGTGAGGGGCGTTTCGCCCGGTCGATCGTTCCCGTCACCGACCTCAACGGCGTGCTCCTGCTCGACACCGACGAGCACCGCCGGGCCGGCACCACCGTCGAGAGCCTCGGCAAGCTCAGGCCGTCCTTCGCCGCCCTCGGCGACCAGGCCGGCTTCGACGCGGTCGCGCTGCAGAAATACCACCAGCTCGAGCGGATCGAGCATGTGCACCACGCGGGCAACAGCTCCGGCATCGTCGACGGCGCGTCGCTGGTCGTCATCGGTGACGCGGCGGTCGGTGAGCGCCTGGGTCTGACCCCGCGCGCCCGCATCGTCGCGACGGCCGTCACCGGCTCCGAGCCGACGATCATGCTCACCGGGCCGACCCCGGCGACCGAGAAGGTGCTCGTCAAGGCCGGCCTCACCGTCGACGACATCGACCTGTTCGAGCTCAACGAGGCCTTCGCCGCCGTCGTCCTGAAGTGGCAGCGGGACCTCAAGATCCCGGCCGAGAAGGTCAACGTCAACGGCGGCGCCATCGCGCTCGGCCATCCCCTCGGCGCGACCGGCGCCATGATCCTCGGCACCGTGCTCGACGAGCTCGAACGCACCGGCGGCCGCCGGGGCCTGGCGACGCTGTGCGTCGGCGCGGGCATGGGCATCGCCACCGTCATCGAGCGCGTCTAAGCGCGTCCCAGCGCGGATCAGCGGGTCTAGGAGAGACACAGATGGTCAGCTCAGGCATCAGGTACAGCCATGGCGCGGACGGCATCGTGACCCTGACGATGGACGATCCCGACGCGCCGGTGAACACCATGAACGACAACTTCATGCTCGGGCTGCGTGAGGCGGTCGACCGCCTCGAGTCCACCCGCGAGGACGTCGTCGGCGTGCTGCTCACCTCGGCGAAGAAGAGCTTCTTCGCGGGCGGCGACCTCAACCGGCTGCGCGCGGGCTCCGCGGAGCAGGCCGCCGAGGAGACCGACTACATCAACAGCATGAAGGCCGACATGCGCCGGCTGGAGAAGCTCGGCAGGCCGGTCGTCGCGCTCATCGGCGGCGCCGCGCTCGGCGGCGGGCTCGAGGTCGCGCTCTGCGCCCACCACCGGATCGCCGCGGACGTCCCCGCCACCCTGATCGGCCTGCCCGAGGTCTCCCTCGGGCTGCTCCCCGGCGGGGGCGGGATCTCCCGCACCGTGCGGATGATGGGCCTGCTCAAGGCGCTGCAGAAGGTGATCCTGCCGGCCACGAAGTTCGGCCCGATCGCGGCCGCCGAGGTCGGGCTCGTCGACGAGGTCGTCGCCGACCCGTCGGAGCTGGAGCCCCGCGCCCGCGCCTGGATCGCCGCGAACCCGGCGCCGGTCAAGCCGTGGGACGTCAAGGGCTTCACGCTGCCCGGCGGCGACGTCCGCAGCCCGCAGGTCGCCACGACGCTGCAGACGCTCGCCTCCCTGCTGCGCAGGCAGTCGCGGGGAGCGCCGGCCCCGGCGCCGCGGGCGGCGCTGGCGGCGGCGGTCGAAGGCGCGTACGTCGACTTCGACACCTCGTCCCTCATCGAGACGCGCTACCTGGTCCACCTCACCACCGGTCAGATCGCCAAGAACATGATCAAGGCGTTCTTCTTCGACCTGCAGCACATCAACTCCGGGGGCAGCCGGCCCGCGGGCCACCCGAAGTACACGACCCGCAAGGTCGGCGTCGTCGGTGCCGGCATGATGGGCGCCGGCATCGCGTACGTGAGCGCCAAGGCCGGCATCGAGGTCGTCCTCAAGGACGTCACCGTGGACGCGGCCGAGAAGGGCAAGGACTACGCCCGCGGCCTGGAGGCCAAGGCGCTGGCCCGCGGGCGGACCAGCCAGGAGAAGTCGGACGCCCTGCTGGCGCGGATCACGACCACCGACAGCCCGGCCGACTTCGCCGGCGTCGACCTCGTCATCGAGGCGGTCTTCGAGTCGATGCCGCTCAAGCAGGAGGTGTTCCGCGAGATCCAGGAGATCGTGGAGCCCGACGCGGTGCTCGGCTCGAACACCTCCACCCTGCCGATCACCCTCATCGCCGGCGGGGTCAAGCGCGAGAACGCGTTCATCGGCATCCACTTCTTCAGCCCCGTCGACAAGATGCCGCTCGTCGAGATCGTCCGCGGTGAGCAGACCAGCGACGAGACGCTCGCCCGGGTCTTCGACTACGTGCGGCAGATCCGCAAGACGCCCATCGTGGTCAACGACTCGCGGGGCTTCTTCACCTCACGGGTGATCGGCAAGTTCATCGCCGAGGCCATCGCCGCCGTCGGCGAGGGTGTCGACCCGGCGAGCATCGAGCAGGCGGCCACCCAGGCCGGCTACCCGGTCGGCGCGCTGCAGCTGCAGGACGAGCTGACCCTCACCCTCACCCAGAAGATCCGCATCGAGACCCGTGAGGCGGAGGAGGCCGCGGGCCGCGTCTGGGACCTGCATCCGTCCGAGCCGGTCATCGACTGGATGGTCGAGCAGGGGCGGGCCGGGCGCCGCCAGGGCTCCGGCTGGTACGACTACGACGACTCCGGACGGCGCCTGGGCATCTGGGCCGGCGTGCGCCAGCAGTTCGGCTCCGGCCGGACCGTCCTGCCACTGAAGGACCTGCAGGAGCGGATGCTGTTCGCCGAAGCGCTCGACACGATCGACTGCCTCGACAACGGCGTGCTCACCAGCGTCCCCGACGCCAACATCGGTTCCCTCTACGGCATCGGGTTCCCCGCCTGGACCGGCGGTGTGCTGCAGTACGTCAACCAGTACGACGGCGGGCTGGCCGGCTTCGTCGCCCGGGCCCGCGAGCTCGCCGCCGCCTACGGCGACCGCTTCGAACCGCCGGCGTCGCTGGTCGAGCGGGCCGAGCGCGGGGACGAGTACCGGTGACCGCGGTGCCCGCACCGGTGAAGGCGATGCCGCTGCCGGTGCCCGGAACGCCGGAGTCGGTGGCCCCGACGCCCCGGCTGCGCACCCGCATCACGGAGCTGCTCTGCATCGAGCATCCCGTGGTGCAGGGCGGGATGATGTGGGTCGGCCGGGCCGAGCTCGCCGCGGCCGTGTCCGAGGCCGGTGGCCTCGGCATCGTCACCGCGCTCACCCAGCCGACGCCGGCCGATCTCGCCGCCGAGATCGCGCGGACCCGCAGGCTCACCGACAAGCCGTTCGGCGTCAACCTGACGATCCTGCCGTCGATCAACCCGCCGCCCTACGACGAGTACCGGCGCGCGATCGTCGACTCCGGCGTCACGATCGTCGAGACGGCGGGGTCCAGCCCCGAGCCGCACATGGACTTCTTCCACGAGCACGGCGTCCGGGTGATCCACAAGTGCACCAGCGTGCGGCACGCGGTGAAGGCCGAGCGGGTCGGTGTCGCCGCGGTGTCGATCGACGGCTTCGAATGCGCCGGCCACCCGGGCGAGGACGACATCCCCGGCCTCATCCTGGTGCCGGCCGCCGCCGACGCGCTGACCATCCCGTTCCTCGCCTCCGGCGGATTCGCCGACGGGCGGGGGCTCGCCGCCGCGCTGGCCCTCGGCGCCGACGGCATCAACATGGGCACCAGGTTCATGTGCAGCGAGGAGTCGCCCATCGCCGAGGCGGTCAAGCGCCGCATCGTCGAGGCGACCGAGCTCGACACCGAGCTGATCTTCCGCTCGCTGCGCAACACCGCGCGGGTCGCCCGCAACTCGGTCAGCGTCGAGGTCGTGCGGATCCTCGCCGACGGCGGGACGTTCCCGGATGTCCAGGGGCTCGTCGCGGGCTCCCGTGGCCGCAGGGTGTTCGACGACGGGGACCTGGAGGCCGGCATCTGGACCGCCGGCCTCGTCCAGGGCCTCATCCACGACGTGCCACCGGCGGGGGAGATCGTCACCCGCATCGTCCGTGAGGCGTACGAGACCCTCCACGCGACCGTGGCGAAGTTCCGCGCCTGACCGGCCCGTCACCGGCTGCCCGCGAACCGCGGGGCTCCGCGGGGATCCGCCACCCGCGGAGCCCCGCACCCTCGCGCGGACGCGCGCTCATCCAGTTACAGAAGGGAACCTGCCGATGCGTGCGGCGGTGCTTCGTGACGCGGGCCGGCTCGAGGTCGAGGATCTCGACGTCCCCGAGCCCGGGCCGGGCGAGGTCCGGGTCCAGGTCCGGGCCACCGGGGTCTGCCACACCGACCTCACGGTCGTCGAGGGGAAGATGCCCGTCCCGCGGCCGGTCGTGCTCGGCCACGAGGGCGCCGGGGTGGTCGACGCCGTCGGCCCGGGTGTCGCCGACCTCAGCGTCGGTGACCACGTCGTCCTGACGATCACGCCTGGGTGCGGGGTGTGCCGGCAGTGCCAGCTCGGTGCGCTCGGCCTGTGCGAGGTCGCCGCCCCGCACATGATCGACGGCCGGCTGTCGCACGGCCAGCAACGGCTCACCAAGGGCGCCGAGCGGATCAACCACTTCGCGCTGCAGTCGTCGTTCGCGGAATACGCGGTCGTCGACCGCCGGGCCGCGGTGAAGGTGCCCGACGACGTGCCGTTCGACATCGCCTGCCTCACCGCCTGTGGCGTCTCCACCGGCTTCGGCGCGGCGGTGGTGCGGGCCGGCGTCGAGGCCGGCGAGACGGTGCTGGTCATCGGCGCCGGCGGGGTGGGCCTGGCCACCGTGCTCGGCGCGGTCACCGCCGGCGCCGGCCGGGTGATCGTGGCCGACCGCAGCGCGGCGGCCTGCCAGCTCGCCGAGGACCTCGGCGCCACGGACAGCATCGTGGTGGAGGAGGACACCAACCTCGTCTCCCGGGTCCGCGCGCTTACCCGCGGCGGCGGTGGCGTCGGCAGTGGTGGCGGCGGTGGCGTCGACGTCGCGATCGACGCCGTGGGCACCGGGAGGACCGCCGCGGCGGCGTTCAACGCGCTGCGCCGGGGCGGACGGGCGGTCGTCGTCGGCGTCGCGGATCCCCGGGCGACGGTGTCCGTCCCGCTGTACCACCTGATCGACCAGCGGGTGCTCACCGGAAGCACGAACGGAAGCATTCGCCCGCAGGTCGACATCCCGCGGATCCTCGACCTCTACCGGGCCGGCCGGCTGCCCCTCGACCGCCTCGTCACCCGCCGCTACCCCCTGGAGGACATCGGCCAGGCGATGGCCGAGCTCGGCGTGAAACCCGGCCGGGCGGTGATCACCTTCTGAACGGCGCCCCGAAAAGTGGAAGGTCGGCGGTTCGACCCCGCCCCTGCCCACCACCTCTGATCAGGGGTTTCTCTTCGCAACTCGGCTCCTAGCGGTAATGATCCTCCGGTCAGTTGAAGTCCTCCCCGCGCGAGCACGGGGGATACCGACCAGTAGACGTACTGCCCGGTTCGCAGGCGTGGGTACGCCTGTTGCTATCGACGTGCCACCGCCACCCGGTTACGGCCGCGGTGCTTGGCCTTGTAGAGCGCGGCGTCGGCGACCTCGAAGAACGCATTGAGATCGCCGTCCACGGGGGGAACGGCCGCCGCGACGCCGATGCTCACGGTGACGACTCCCCTTTCGACCAGCGGGTGCGGTTCGGCCAGCTCCTCGACCGCCGAACGGCTCCGATGAGCGAGCCGGGCGGCCGCTCCCAGACCTGTCCTTGGCATGACTACGGCGAACTCCTCGCCGCCATAGCGAGCGACCAGATGGGTGTCACGGATGTTCTTGGCGAGGCATGCGGCGACCTTTTTGAGACACTGGTCGCCCGCGCTGTGCCCAAAATGGTCGTTGTAAAGCTTGAAATAGTCGATGTCGACTATCGTGAGCGCGATAGGCGTAGAATTGCGTCCCGCGCGGTTCCATTCCACATCGAGGACCTCGCTGAGACGCCGGCGGTTGGCCAGCCCGGTCAGCGGATCAGTCGTCGACAGCTGTAGCAGCCGGCGGTTCACGACGGAGAGCTGCTGGGTTCGTTCGGCGACCTTGCGTTCCAGCGACGCATAGACCTGGGCGTTGTCGAGTGAGACGGCCAGCTGTCCGGCGACCAGCATTATTCCTTCCAGGCGTTCAATAGTAAACGCGCTACGGATCATCCGGTTCTCGAGGAGAAGCATTGCGCCCTGCGTGCCGCGTATTGTGATAGGCAGGGCAAGCAGGGAGCAACGGTCGAGGTCGGCGAAGTACAGATCGCGGCGAAACCGCTCGTCGTGGGTCGCGTCGTCGATAGCAAGGGGTTGGTGGGTGCGATCGACATACCAGATGACCGAAGCCGGCAGCATGCGCCGCCGACCGGCTTCGTCGAGTGAGATGGTGTCGCCGTCGCCTACCGGCACGGACCAGCCAACTTCATTCTGCTCATGCAGCAACAGGTGGACGCTGGTGGCGCCAGTCATTTCCGACAGGATTCCCGCGACCCTTGCTCGTAGACCGTCGATGGTGGTCTCGGAGCCGAGCGCCTGAGACGCGGCCGCGATACCGAACAGGTCAATGGTCCGGGTCGTGGCGGCGGGCTTGCACCCGGCGGGCTCCGCCAGCCGGCGCGCATCCGGCTCCATGGCCGT
Source organism: Parafrankia irregularis (assembly GCF_001536285.1). Classification (NCBI taxonomy): domain Bacteria; kingdom Bacillati; phylum Actinomycetota; class Actinomycetes; order Frankiales; family Frankiaceae; genus Parafrankia; species Parafrankia irregularis. Next base: position 114,705 of record NZ_FAOZ01000016.1, read on the forward strand.
GAACTCGATGCCCTGCACCGGGTGAACCCAGTCGAGCTGGCTGACCTTCGCCGTCGCGCCCCAGGCCAGATACTGACGGCGGGCAGCCGCGAGCGGAGCGTTTCCAGCCTCCAACATGCCGTGGGAGAGGTAGAACCGGGCGGTGCGTTCGAGGATCAGCGCTCGGTGCCATGGGCGATCCCGCGTGGACGCCTCGCGCTGCGCGACGTCGAACATGTACGCCGCCTTGTGGAAATCACCGACAGCCCAGGCCTGTTCCGCCTCCACCAGACGCAGCAGGTGGAGGAAGTTGACCGGCGCGTCGGCCGCACGCGCGGACAACCATGCGACCAACTCGTCCAGCTCAGCCAGCGAGGCTTCACGCTGACTCGCTTCGGTGGCCCGTGCCTGCGCGGCGAGCGACATGGCCCGCAGCAGTCGTGCCGTCGTCGTCACATACATCGGCTCGATCACCGGCAGCAGCCGCATCGACGCCGCGGTGTGGCGGGCCAGCCTGGCCGGATGATCGAAGATCGCCGCGGCGAGCGCCAAGGCGATGTGCAGATGGGCGCGGGCGATCGGATTGGCCGCGAGTCTGCTCAGGGCAGACACCTCGTCGGCTTCCGATTCGACGGTCTCGCCACGCAGAATCCTGATCAGCTGGCGGCACGGCTGGACGTTCTCCACAAGATGCGCATTACCGGTGCCTGCCCCGGCCGCGAGCGCCGCGTCGACCTCAGGGGCAAGGGCGTCAAGAGTTGGTGCACAGTCCAGCAGATTGTGCACCAACATGTAGCGTGTATACGACGCATTCTGCAGGTCACCGCTGCGGACAAGCACCTCCAGCGCGCGACGGGCCCCCGAAATATTCTCCTCGAGGGAATCGAACCAGTGCCCGACACCAGCCGCGTAAAGGTACTGAGCACGACCGATCTCAAGGTCATAACCGAGTGACCTGCTCACCGAGAGGAGCCGCTGCACCACGCGGTACCCGGTGCGATAGTCGCCGCGGCTGCCGATAGTCCACGCGGCACCGGCGGCCGGGCCGAGAAAGGTGGCATGCGGGCCGTTCTGCACCCACATCTCCAGTACCTTCACGGTCAGCCAGCCCAGCATCGGCTGATCGCAGAAGTAGGCCGCGGGCAGGAGCCGGTCGATGATCCTGCAGGCGTCGAGTCGGGAGTGGTCGATGCCGCCTGCCAACCGAAGATCATCTGACTCATCGGTCCGATCGATCCACTGGCGGACCTCCTTCAGCCCGCGGTCGATGTCCGAGTCCAGATGATCCCGGTCCGGGACGGCGAAACCCAGGTGCCTCAGCTGGTCGAGGCCGAGCCGCATCGCCTCCCGAGCCAGGCCCCGGTTGGTCAGGCTGACAACCTGCGCCTCGACAGCCGCGGTGCGTTGAGTCGGGTGCGTGCAAAGCCGACAGACGGTTTCGTAGGCCTCATCGGCCTCCTCCAGCAGGCCAAGCCGGTGAAGGGCGGCGTGCCGCTCGGTGCCGACCGCGATCAGCTGGTCGGTGTCAGCCGGATCGATGAGCGGCATCGCCGCGGTCAGGAACCGTTCTTCCAGCGGGTAGTTGCTGAGTATCCGGGCCTGGCCGGCGGCCCGCCGGAAGAGCGCCGCCATGAGCTGCCGTTCCTGCGTGGCGTGAACCGCGTCGGCGACCAGCAGATACTGCTCCGCGGCGACAGCGAAGTACTCGTCCCGTTCGGACAGACACCGGGCCAGCCGCAGCCGAACAGCGCGCTGTTCGGTCGCTGTGATCCTGTCCAGGAGAGACTTCTGCGTCCGGTCGTGGTGGAACCGGATCGTCGACCGGTCGTCGAGCTCCCGCACCAGCAAGGCGGCCGCGTAGGCGGGCGCCAGCCGTCGCTCGACCTCCTGCGCCGCGAGCCCGGTCGCCGTGGCCAGGAGATCCAGCTCCACCCGCCCCGCCAGGCAGGCCATCGCCATGAGCACTTCTCGCGTGCCCGAAGGCAACGACGCCACGCGCGCGGCCAGCAGCTTCTTGATGTCCAGGCCGGCCAGCCGGCGACGCAGCGCGGACTGATCCACGTGCCAACGGCTCTCACCGGGAGCGATCAGACCCTCGTGACGCAGCGCATTGAACAGTTCCACCGTGTCGTACGGACTGCCCTCGGTGATGGACTCGATCATCCGTGCCAACTCGCTGGCCGACTGAGGGGCGATATGCAGGATGTCAGCGACCAGGCTGGCCTGCCCCGCGGGCACGAGGTTACCCAACCGCTGGTGGTGAGGTCCGGTCGGCTGGCGACTCCAGCGGTCGAGCATCGGCGCCAGCGGGTGAGCGATATCCACGTCGCTGTCCCGGTAGGCGCCGACCAGGAGCAGTCCCTCGGTCTGCTCCTCACTACCGAGGATCAGGTCGATGAAACCGAGCGGTGTCCGTCCAGCCCACTGCAGGTCGTCGACGACGAAAACAAGCGGCCTTCGCCAGGACGTAATGGTGCGCAGTACCGCGACTGAAGCGTGCTGTAGTCGTACCCGGGCCGTCATCGGATCGCCCGGATCGGGAGCGACCTTCAACAGCGCGGCGAGCTCCGGGAGGGCGGCGGCGACGAGTTCGGCGTTGGGCCCCAAAGCATCCAGAAGCTGCTCCCTGACCTTGGCCAGCCGGCCTTCCGGCTCGGCCAGCAACAACCGACCCAGCGCACGGAACGCCTGCCGGACTCCGTCATACTCCTCGTCTCGGCGAAACTGGTCGAACTTGCCGGTGACGAACCAGCCGTTGCGACCGGCCACCATCGGCCGGAGCTCGTTGACCAGGGATGTCTTGCCCACTCCCGCCGCACCGCTGACGAGGAGACCGCGGCAGTGGCCCGCCATCGCCTCCGCGAACGCCGCGCCCAGGTCCCGGATCTCCTCGTCCCGCCCGGCCAGCCGGGACGGTGCAAGGGGTCGCAGCGGCGAGTCGTGTGCGCCGGGATCACTTATCCGCGCGCCGCGGCGAAGCAGAACGAGATCACGCACCAGTCCATCGGCGGTCTGGTAGCGATCGTCCGGCTCCTTCTTCAACAGATGCATGATGATCGCCGAGAGCTCCGCCGGCAGTAGCGGGTTCACCGCGGCAGGTGGCACCGGAATCCTCACCAGGTGATCCTGGATGATCCGTGCCGGGTCGCTCGAACCGAAGGGCGGCGCGCCGGTTGCCAGCTCGTACAAGGTGGCCCCGAGCGCGTACAGGTCGGCCCGCTGGTCGACCAGGCGCGCGGTCCGGCCAGTCTGCTCGGGCGCCAGGTAAGGCACCGTTCCCACGATCTCCCTGTGATGGAGGAATCCCGGCCGGAGATCGGCGATGCTGGCGGCCAGCGCGAAATCGACCAGATACGGGATGTTTCGGTTCCCGCCCACCACGATGTTCGCGGGATTGATGTTCTGGTGCGCCACGCCCCGGCGGTGCATCTCCGCTACCGCGCGCGCAAGCGACTCAGCCAGCTCGACCAGGGTCACCGGAGCCAACGGCATGGCGAGCTCGCACAGAGCGATACCTCCGACATCGGCCAGCAGGATCGATCCCGGGCAGGACGGACTGCCATCCGCCAGCTGTGCCACACCATCAACACCGGACAACCGCTTCAGAATCTCGGTCTCATGAAGTAGCCGCCAATCCGCGCCAGGTCCCAGCGGTTCCTTCCGGATCAGGCTCCCGGCCGCGGACATAATGCGGGTAACCCGAGTCCGTTCTGTCTCATGCAGCACGTCCACCCGCACCGCGGTTGGCAGATCTCGACTCGGCTCCGTCCCCTCCGATCCATCCACACCCCCGCACCTCACGCTCTGTCTCGACTCACGTTCAGCTCATCTATCCAGTCTGCCGCCGGTCAGATCGATGGCAACAGTGCTGTCTCATAGGTGAATGTTTACGGCGGTTCCGGCGGCTTGGTGATTGGATAGCGGGATTTTTCGATCACTGTTCGATTCCGAACGGGAGTGCCCGACGTTCATCGGACACTCCCGTTCGTGTCCGGGCAGCTGCCACGTGCGGCGGCCTGCCCGTTGCACCCCTTGTCCTTCCGGGTTATCGGGTCGGGATCGCCACGATCACGCTCGTGCCGGTGTGCTGCACCGTCGGCTGTACCTGCGGTCCGGGCGCGGACTGGCGCAGACCGACGAAGTAGGTGACAACGCCCTCGAAGTCGCCACCCGACCGCACCTGGACAACATTGGTGGTCGCGCGGATCGGGAACAGGTTGCGCGGAGCCGTGGCCCTGCCCTGCTCGTCATGGGCCGCCGCATTGTGGAAGACCACCTTGACGAAGGACCGGCCCCGCACGGCGACGGGAAGGCCGGAGCCGTCCTGTATCAGTTCCGAGGTCGGCACGTACCGGGCGGTGACCTCGGAGGGGGCTGCCAGCTGGAAGTGGAACCGGACGAGGTCCGCGCGGGCACTGGCCGCATGTGCCGCGCTGATGCCCGTCAGGACCGGCGTGACGGGCATGACGGGCGCGGCCGGAGACACCGGTGTAACCGGAGTTGCCGTTGGCCCTCCGGCTCGCGCCGGAACCGCCATGAACAGCAGGCCCAGGACCAGTGGGACTATCGCACCAGAAATCCCGTGCGCCTTCCTCATGATGCACCACCCATTCCTTTCTCCCGGAGAAGGGAGTCCGGCGTGCGGACGTGCTGACTGGATTCCGGGCCGCCGGCTGATCCTGATTGCCGCGAGAATGCCCCTGGCGACAAGGCCGGTCGGATCGGACGAAGTCGGTGTCAGCTCGCTGGTCGGAAGTCGGATGGATGGTGAGTGGTGATGGATGTCGACATGGGCCCACCCCCATTCGTTGTCGGCCAAGCCTGTGCGAGCGCCGGGTGGCCCGCCACCGTGCGCATCGCTCCGAATACCCCGGAGTCGAGCGTCCACAACATGCCCTTCGAGGAGAGACGCTCGTGGGATGGCGAAGGAGCGACCAGGCTGTGATCCTCACCCGCCAGGCCACCGCGGCGCCAGGCAGGACGAGCCGGGCCGGCGAGGGCGCACCCTGGCCGTCAGTGCACCGCCGGCTGGACCGTCCTCGGCGCCGGGCAGGTCCAGCGAGAACACCCCGACCGCGTCGCTGCTGTCCGACGACCCCGAATGCGTCGTATGGCATGCCCCTACGGACACCGGGCGGCAGGCGCCGGCTGAGCAGGTTCCGGCTACTTCGAATTGCCCGATGTCCAGTCGGCGGGAACTGGCGCTCGTAGAGGTGATTTTGCGTCATCAGGTGCAGATCGATCCCGATTACCTCGGTGCTGTACCCGACGCCTGCCGACCGGAGCGACGCTGGTCGAACTCGCCGGGAGCGACCTGAACGACTACCGTGACCATGCCGGAGAGGCGTTAGGTGGATTCGCGGCGATGGCAGAAGACCGCGGGGCGCTCTACGCGTTCTGGAGGTCGGCGGCTCACGGCGGCCTGGCCTGCCGGCATTGGTGGGGAACCCCGGCATGGCCCACGCTGGTCGACCGCTTCATCCAAGCTCTCGACACACCGGATCATCCGCACTGGTCGTCCGGCGGGGAAGGGCAGGCGGCAGCGGAGACGGCGCCACACCAGGCCACCGGGCGTGCCGGTCTCCGTCGGCTGCTGATGAGCCGGCCATGGGATCTCGATTCCGATACGGCGCAATGGGTAGTCGATGCGGCCGGAACCGCTCCACCGACCCCGCGACGCGCTACCGGGATGTCTGATCATCACGGGGAGGACGAGCCGTGCCGCCGGCGTCGCCGACGCGCCCCCCGGGCGCCTGCCTCTGCGCAGGCCTGTCGGCGCCGGGCCTGTCGCGCTCCCCGGGGCCGGGCTCGTCGCAGGGGTCAGGCTTGTCGCGCCATTCACCAGCGGCGTCGCGCGCCGCCTGATCGGTGAGCTCCCGAGCGGTACGCGCGCCGGGGTCCGCCTCGTCGGGCGAGGAACACGCCTCGCCCGACAGGAGCCGGTTGACCTGGCCCGCCAACCGCCGTGCGCGTTGCTCGCCCGCACGGCGGCCGCCCTTGTCAGCTTTCGCTTCGTCGTCCGTTGCCATTTCTTCCCTGCTCGTTACCGCTCCATCAGCTTCCGGCTGATGTACTCGTCGAGGAACTTCGCGCGCTTTGCCGAGATCTGGTCGCTGGACTGCTTGGTCGTGACCGCTTCCTGCAGCCTCGGTGTGCCGGAATCGAGATTCGACTGGCGCTGGATCTCGGCGTACTCGCGGCGGGTGTTGGCGTCGATCGCCTCGCGGATGCTCCGGCCGTCCCGAGTGAACTTTCCAAGATCTCGGAGCTCCAGCTTCGGGCCGAAGAACGTGTGCTGGTACCAGTGGTCGTCATCGGGGTTGTGCCAGCTCAGATAGCCGCCCTCGCGTACCTGGCGCGGCTCGGTGATCGCGCCGGTGAAGCTGTACTGGACGCCGCTGGCCGCGACCGGGTCGAAGTATCTCGACGTGTAGAAGTCCGACACCACGATGTCGTTCACGGTGTAGGACCACCGAATGTCCTCGGACGGATCGGCGATCTCGACCAGGAACTGGACCCGCCCCTGGCTGGCCACCGGCGACTGGCCCGCGACGAGGCGGTTCCCGAAGGGGTCCGCGAGCATCTCCAGCACCTCGTGGCTGGCGGTCAGCGACCAACTGCTGCCGACCTCGACCAGTGAGAACGGCTGGCCGTCCTCGTCAAGGTGAACGCCGGCGGCCCCGCGTACGTCCTCCACCAGCAGCACCGGCCAGTAGCCCAGTGGGACATCGGAGAGCTTGGCGAAGGCGTCCACGGTTGCCGAAACACCCCAGATCGGGGCGAAGTCGCGCGTCACCTGCTTCTGCAGCGCCGCCGTGACCTCCATCACCTGGTGATGCCTCAGGTTGTCGAACTCGACGTTCTCCCCGCTCTCGCCGTCCGGGTCGTAGGGCACAAGCGCAATCTCACGTACCAGCATGAAACCTCCCGAAAGACTGACTTGACGATGCTCCGGCCGGGTCGTCTCAGGGTCCGCACGCCAGGCATCACGGCGGCGCGCCCGACATCACGGCAGCACGCCGGACATCGCGGCGCTGGAAGCATTCCGCAGCGGGAGAGCCTGTGCCCTCACCGTCTCCGCCGCACCAGTTCGCTGCCCGCCCCGGTGCCGATAAATCGCGGGTCCGGCCCATTCCGCACCAGCTCGACGGAAACGACTGCGCATCCGGGACGAGCCGCGGCCGAGATCGGAATCTCTATGATCCGGGGGTCAGCGCCGAGAAGCCACCACCGCGAACGGAGCGAGCCGATGAGCCGTCACGTCCAGGTCACATTCGACGCGCACGATCCGCGGGCGTTGTCGATCTTCTGGCGCGAGGTGCTGGGCTACGTCCACCCGGGCCCGCCGGGGGCCGACCTGCCGGCGGGCGCGGATCCGCTGGCCGCGTGGGACGAGTTCCTCGCGCGGATCGGCGTACCTGCGGAGCAGCGTAACTCCCGGTCGGCCATCGAGGACCCGGCCGGGCACGGCCCACGGCTGTTCTTCCAGCGGGTGCCGGAGGGCAAGGTCGCCAAGAACCGTGTGCACCTCGACGTCCGGGCCGCTCCCGGGCTGTCGGGCGAGGAGCGGATGGCGGCACTGGAGGCCGAGTGCGATCGGCTGGTCGTGCTGGGTGCGTCGCGGGTGCGTCGCCACGAGCCGGCACCTCCGATGGAGAACGGCTTCATCGTGATGGCGGATCCCGAAGGCAACGAGTTCTGCCTGGACTGACGGGGTTCGGAGGGGGCGGGCCCGAACGCGGTGCGCGCTTCCACTGGACGAGCCGGCACTTCGCTTCTAATCTTCACTAATCAGATGAACAAAGTGGCGTTGCATGCCTTGTCACCCGCGGTGATCGAAGGGGCGGTGGCCCGTTGTCCTCACCTGGAGCTGTTCCACTTTCCGTGCTGGATCTTGCGCCGGTTACAGCCGGGTCGTCCGCGGCCGACGCGCTTCGCAACACGATCGACCTGGCCCGCCGGGCCGAGAGCTTCGGCTACAGCCGGTACTGGCTCGCCGAGCACCATCTGACCCCGGGGGTCGCCTCCGCCGCACCGGCGGTGCTGATCGGGCTGGTGGCCTCGGCGACGGAACGGATCAGGGTCGGCTCGGGAGCGGTGCAGACCGGTCACCACACCGCGGTCGTCATCGCCGAGGAGTTCGGCACCCTCGCGCACCTGCATCCCGGCCGGATCGACCTCGGCCTCGGCCGGTCCAGCGTCGGGCGACTGCTCGAGCGGGCTGGTCAGGCCCCCGCACCCCCCGCACCGGTTGCAGCCGCCGCACCGGCGCCGGTTCCGGTGCCCACACCGGAACCGGCGCGGGCCTCGTCGTCGCCGGTGGCGTCCTCGCGGGTGGTCGGCGGCCTGCTGGTCCCGGCGCAGCCGGCGCTCAGCTTCGACCTGCAGCGGCTCGGCCGGCTGCTTCGGCTCGTCGGCTTCCGGGACGATCCCGACGACGACTACGCTGGGCTCGTCCGCGACATCCAGGCGCTGTTCGCCGGAACGCTGCGGGCCGAGGACGGCACCGAACTGTCCGCGCCCGCCGCGCAGGGGGCGGACGCCCAGATCTGGATCCTGGCGTCGACCGCGGGCGAGAGCGCCCGGACGGCGGGGGAGCTCGGGCTGCCGCTGGCGGCGAACTACCACATCACCCCGGCGGGGGTGCTCGACACGATCGACGCCTACCGGGCGTCGTTCCGCCCGGGCGTGCTCACGCGGCCCCGGGTGATGGTCTCCGCGGATGTCGTCGTGGCCCCCGACGACGAGACCGCACGGCACCTCGCCAGCGGCTACGGGCCGTGGGTGGCGAGCATCCGGGCGGGCGGGGGAGCGATCCCGTACCCGAGCCCACCGGAGGCGGCGCAGGCCGCGGCGGCCCTGAGTGACGAGCAGCGTGCGCTGATCGCGGACCGCCTCGACACCCAGTTCGTCGGCTCGCCGCAGACCGTGGTGCGCGGCCTGCAGGTGCTGCGGGACGTCACCGGAGCCGACGAACTGCTCATCACCACCATCACCCACTCCCACGCCGACCGGGTGCGCTCCTACCAACTGCTCGCCGACGCCTGGAACAACCAGTGACCGCGCCTGGGACGACGCCGCGTTCGGCGCCTGGGACGACGCCGCGTCCGACGCCGCAGCCGGCGGAACAGCGGGAGCCGGTACCCGGCGGGCGTGGGCTGGGCCTGGCCGTGGCGCTGGACGGCTGCGGATGGCATCCCGCCGCCTGGCGTGAGGCCGAGGCCCGGCCGGGGGAGCTGTTCTCCGGCCGTTACTGGACGGACCTCGCCCAGGAGGCCGAGCACGGCCGGCTCGATTTCGTGACGATCGAGGACACCCTCGCGCTGCAGTCGTCCCGGTTCGACGGGCCCGACGAGCGCGTCGACGAGGTGCGGGGCCGGCTCGACGCGGTCCTCGTCGCGGCACGGGTGGCCCCGCGCACCCGCGGGATCGGCATCGTGCCGACGGCCGTGGTCACGCACACCGAGCCGTTCCACCTCTCGAAGGCCATCGCCACCCTCGACCATGTCAGCTCCGGGCGGGCCGGGGTTCGGGTGCGGGTCGCCGGGTCACCGGCCGACGCCGCCCATTTCGGCCGGCGTGACGTCCCCGTCCCGCCGGCTTCCCCGGGGGCGTGGCCGGCGGAGTTCGTCGCCGACCTGTTCGACGAGGCCGGCGACTACGTGGAGGTGGTGCGCCGGCTGTGGGACAGCTGGGAGGACGACGCGGAGATCCGCGACGTGGCCACCGGCCGGTTCATCGACCGGGAGAAGCTGCACCACATCGACTTCGAGGGCCGCTGGTTCAGCGTGCGCGGCCCGTCGATCGTCCCGCGACCGCCGCAGGGGCAGCCGCTGGTCACCGCGCTGGCGCATGCGGACCTGCCGTACCGGTTCGCCGCCCGGTCGGCCGACCTCGTCCATGTGACCCCGCGTGACGCGGCGGACGCCGCACGGATCGTCGCCGAGGTGCGGGCCGCCTGGCAGGCCGCCGGGCGCCCGGCCGCCGACGTCAGGGTGTTCGCCGATCTCGTGGTGTTTCTCGACGACGCCCCCGGCCGGGCCGTGGCGCGCCGGGAGCGCCTCGACGAGCGCTCCGGCCGGGGGCGGCCCTACCGTTCGGACGCGCGGATCTTCGTCGGCTCGCCGGCGGGCCTGGCCGACCTGATCGAGCAGTGGAGCGGCCTCGGCATCGACGGTTTCCAGCTGCGCCCGGCGGTGCTGCCCACCGACCTCGTCGCGATCACCCGCGGGCTGGCACCGGAGCTGCGCCGCCGCGGCCTGTTCCGGGCCGAGTACGGCGCCGGCACACTGCGCGGGACGCTGGGCCTGGGCCTGCCGGCCAACCGCTACGCGGAAGCGGCCACGTGACGGGCCACGTGAGCGGCCAGCCGAGCGGTCCGGCGCGCGGCCAGCCCAGGCAGGTCCATCTCGCGGCGCACTTCCCGGGGGTCAACAACACCACCGTCTGGTCCGATCCCAGATCGGGCAGTCATATCGACTTCGCGTCGTTCGTCCACTTCGCGCGCACCGCGGAGCGTGCCCGGTTCGACTTCCTCTTCCTCGCCGAAGGCCTGCGGCTGCGCGAGCAACGGGGACGGATCCACGACCTCGACGTGGTCGGGCGCCCCGACACCTTCACCGTGCTGGCCGCCCTGGCCGCGGTGACCGACCGGCTGGGGCTGGCCGGCACGATCAACTCGACGTTCAACGAGCCGTTCGAGGTGGCCCGCCAGTTCGCCAGCCTCGACCATCTCTCGGACGGCCGCGCCGCGTGGAACGTCGTCACGTCCTGGGACGCGTTCACCGGTGAGAACTTCCGCCGCGGCGGGTTCCTGCCGGAGGCACAGCGCTACGAACGTGCCGAGACGTTCCTGCGGACGGCTCTGGAGCTGTTCGACTCCTGGGCGCCCGGCGACATCCTGGCGGACAAGGAGTCGGGTGTATTCCTGCGGGATCCCGCCGCGGGCTCGTTCAAGCACACCGACGCCCACTTCGACATCCGCGGGCGTTTCACCGTGCCCCGCTCGCCGCAGGGCCGGCCGGTGATCTTCCAGGCGGGTGACTCGGACGCGGGCCGGGAGTTCGCCGCCTCGTCCGCGGACGCCATCTTCAGCCGGCACGGCGAGTTCCACGCCGGGCGGGCGTTCTACGCGGACGTCAAACGCCGCCTCGCCCGGTACGGACGGGCGCCGCAGGACCTGCTGGTGCTGCCGGCGGCGACGTTCGTCCTCGGGGACACCGACGCGCAGGCCCGGGAACGGGCTGCGGAGGTCCGCCGCCAGCAGGTCAGCGGTGCCACCGCGATCGGACTGCTCGAGCAGCTGTGGAACCGGGACCTGAGCGGCCACGACCCGGACGGGCCGCTGCCCACCGAGGATCCGCTGCCCGGGGAGCACACGATCGCCCGGGGGCGGGCCAGCGTGCGGATGTTCGACGACCGGCTGGCCACCGCCCGGCGGTGGCGGGAGCTGGCCGAGCAGCACAAGCTCACCACCCGGGAGGTCATCATCGAGGTGACCGCGCGGCAGACCTTCGTCGGCAGCCCGGCGACGGTCGCCGAGACGATCAACCGCTTCGTGCAGGAGCAGGCGGCGGACGGGTTCATCCTCGCCCCGCACATCACCCCTGCCGGCCTGGACGAGTTCGCCGACACGGTCGTCCCGCTGCTGCAGGAGCGCGGCGTGTTCCGCACCGACTACGAGGGCACCACGTTGCGTGAGCATCTGGGGATCGGCCAGCCGGTCGCCTGACTCCGGGGGAGGACATCCAGGGCATGGCCGCCGGCTTCGGGGCTGTGCCCATGGGTTCTGCCGGGGCAGCCCAGGAGGCGGAGCACTTCGGTGCCCCCCTACCCGTTGGTGACCGGTGTGTCTGCCCGCCTGTCGGCTTCTTCTCCCTCCGGACCGGTGCGGCGGGCGGCTGTGCGCAGGCCGTGCCGGACTGTCGTTGCGGGTAGGCGGCACGGCTGCCGGGGCCGACCGCGGCCGATGGCCGGTACCGGTACTTCTACACCGTGCGAAGCGCCGCCGGTTCAATCGCCCGGCGTGGTGGTCACCTCCTTTCCGGGACGGCCGTGGCCTGGGCGGTGACTTGTACAGTGCTGGCACTCAGCTAGGTCGAGTGCCAGCCGCCGATGTGACGGGTGCCCCCTGGGCGCGACCCCTCGTCTTTGTTCTTCATGGCGGGTTTCCCGCCATGCACCCGCGTCGGCGCCGGGCACTGCTTCCTGCAGCTTCGCCCCAGGAGGATTCACCACGCATGTCGAAGATGATCGCGTTTGACGAGGCGGCGCGGCGCGGCCTGGAGCGCGGCATGAACCAGCTGGCCGACGCGGTGAAGGTCACGCTCGGCCCCAAGGGGCGCAACGTCGTCCTGGACAACAAGTTCGGCGTTCCCACCGTCACGAACGACGGTGTGAGTATCGCCCGTGAGATCGAGCTCGAGAACCCGTACGAGAAGATCGGCGCGGAGCTCGTCAAGGAAGTGGCGAAGAAGACCAACGACGTCGCGGGTGACGGCACCACCACCGCGACGATCCTGGCGCAGGCGCTGGTGCGCGAGGGTCTGCGCAACGTCGCGGCCGGCGCGAACCCGCTCGCGCTGAAGAAGGGCATCGAGGCCGCCGCCGAGTGCGTGGCTCAGGAGCTCGGGCGCATGGCGAAGGACGTCGAGACCAAGGAGCAGATCGCCTCCACCGCCTCCATCTCCGCCGGTGACCCGGCCATCGGCAGCATGATCGCCGAGGCGATGGACAAGGTCGGCAAGGAAGGCGTCATCACCGTCGAGGAGAGCAACACCTTCGGCCTGGAGCTTGAGCTCACCGAGGGCATGCGCTTCGACAAGGGCTACATCTCGCCGTACTTCGTCACGGACACCGACCGCATGGAGACCGTCTACGACGACCCGTACATCCTGCTCACCAGCGCCCGGATCGCGGCGGTCAAGGAGCTGCTGCCGATCCTGGAGAAGGTCTCACAGGCCGGCCGGCCGCTGGTCATCATCGCCGACGACGTCGAGGGCGAGGCGCTGGCGACCCTGGTCGTGAACAAGATCCGCGGCACGTTCAAGAGCGTCGCGGTGAAGGCGCCGGGCTTCGCCGAGCGCCGCAAGGCCCAGGTGGCGGACATCGCGATCCTCACCGGCGGTCAGGTCGTCACCGAGGACCTCGGCCTGAAGCTGGAGAGTGCCACGCTGGACGTGCTGGGCCGGGCCCGCCGGGTCGTCGTCACCGCCGACGAGACCACCATCGTGGACGGAGCCGGCGACCCGGAGCAGATCGCGGGGCGGGTCAACCAGATCCGCAACGAGATCGAGCTGGCCGACCGCGACTTCGACCGGGAGAAGCTGCAGGAGCGGCTGGCGAAGCTCGCCGGCGGTGTCGCGGTCATCAAGGTCGGCGCGGCCACCGAGGTCGAGCTCAAGGAGAAGAAGCACCGCATCGAGGACGCCGTCTCGAACGCGAAGGCCGCGGTCGAGGAGGGCATCGTCGCCGGCGGTGGCGTCGCTCTCCTGCAGGCGTCCACCAGCGCCTTCGAGAAGCTCGAGCTCACCGGCGACGAGGCGACCGGGGCGGGCATCGTCCGGCTCGCGCTGGAGGCGCCGATCAAGCAGATCGCGTTCAACAGCGGCTTCGAGGGTGGCGTCGTGGTCGAGAAGGTGCGCAACCTCCCGACCGGCCACGGGCTGAACGCGGCCACCGGCGACTACGTCGACATGGTCGCCGCCGGCATCATCGACCCGGTCAAGGTCACCCGCTCGGCGCTGCAGAACGCCGCGTCGATCACGGGCCTTTTCCTCACCGTCGAGGTCGTCGTGGCGATCACTCCGGAGGACGCGGCGGCCGACGCGGCCGCCGTCGACGCGGCCGCCATGGGCCAGATGGGCGGGATGGGCTTCTGAGCCCACGGCTGCTGGCAGCCGACGTCATCTGCTGAGGGGAACCACCGAGCCGTGCGGGCCCGGTGGTTCCCCTCAGTCGTTACCGCGTCGGTCGCGGATGGGTCAGTCGCGGGTGAGCGGGTGGGTCAGTCGCGGGTGAGGTGGAAGAAGAAGTCGGTGGGGCGGCCCTTGGTGTCCGTGACGCCCAGCACCACGTTCTCGGAGATCTTCCGGAAGACATCGATCATCGGCTGGTCGTCGTAGATCATCGCCGCGGAGACCTTGCCGCGGAAGCTCAGTTCCCGCAGGCGGGCCAGGCCCAGCCCGGCGAACGAGTAGAGGGTGCCGTCGCTGCGGCGGCATAACAGCGGGTCGGCGTGCTCCGCGTCAGTGAAATGTCGGCCGTACCACTTCATCCGGGTAAGCAGTACGCCCAGCTCGCGATCCGCGGTGAGCAGGCCGCCGCGCCAGCGGCCATACATGAACGTCGCTGGTACCGGATCGAGTTCGTCGAACAACGCCAGCAGCGGTTCCGCCGACTCGTTCGCGCCTGTCCTGATGAGCTCCAGGATGGCTGCCGCACTGCTCGTCAGTTTCATCTCATTCTCCCGGCACGGTGGCTGTGACTGTCGACGTCTCCCGGCCGCGCGAATTCGTGGGATCAGTGCGTGCTGCCGTCTCCCGCGTTGGCCTCATGGCCTGTATCGTGCCGGATACCAAATATATTGGATGTCTGCCCAGGGGTGTTGACGATGACCACCACGGCCGATCAGCCTGCTGTCTTAGTGACGCATCATCCGGCCACCGGTGCGGATGCCGCGTCCTATCCGGTCGCGGCGCCCGCCGACGTGCGCGCCGCGGTGGAGGCCGCCCGCGGCGCGGGCGAATGGTGGCGTTCCATCGGCTGGAAGCGCCGCCGCGCGCACCTGTCGGCGCTGCGCCTGGCGATGGTCCGTGAGGTCGACACCCTGGCCGGGATCATCCGCGCCGAGACCGGCAAGCCGTTCGACGACGCGGTGCTCGAGATCATGCTGGCCGTCGAGCACCTGGACTGGGCCGCCCGCAACGCCCGCGCGGTGCTGCGTCCCCGCAAGGTGCGCACGGGGCTGCTGGCCGCCAACCAGAAGGCCATCCTCGAATACGCGCCGTTCGGGGTCGTCGGGGTCATCGGTCCCTGGAACTACCCGCTCTACACGCCGATGGGCTCGATCTCCTACGCCCTGGCGGCGGGTAACGCGGTGGTCTTCAAGCCCAGCGAGTACACCCCGGGTGTCGGGCGCTGGCTCGCCGACACGTGGGCGAAGCTGCTGCCCGCGCAGCCGGTGCTGCAGGTTGTCACCGGGTTCGGCGAGACGGGCGCCGCGCTGTGCGAGGCCGGCGTCGACAAGATCGCCTTCACCGGCTCGACGGCCACCGGCAAGCGGGTCATGGCCGCCTGCGCGCGCACCCTCACCCCGGTGGTGATCGAGGCGGGCGGCAAGGACGCGCTGATCGTCGCGGCCGACGCCGACCTCGACGCCGCGGCGAAGGCGGCGATCTTCGGCGGGATGGGCAACTCCGGCCAGACCTGCGCCGGAGTCGAGCGGGTCTTCGTCGTCGACACCGTGTACGACGACTTCGTCTCCCGGGTCACCGCCCTCGCCTCCCGGGTGCGCCCCGGCGACGGCGAGGGTGACCACTACGGACCGATCACGATGCCCGCCCAGGTGGACATCATCCGCTCCCACATCTCCGACGCGCTGGGGCGCGGGGGGCGGGCCCTGGTCGGCGGGCTGGACGCGGTGAACGCGCCGTTCGTGGCGCCGGTGGTGCTTGTCGACGTGCCGTCCGACAGCCTCGCCGCGCGGGAGGAGACGTTCGGGCCGACCCTGGTCATCGACAAGGTCGCGGACCTCGACGAGGCCGTCCGCCGGGCGAACGACTCCCGCTTCGGGCTTGCCGCCTCGGTGTTCACCCGCAACCGCCGCAGTGGGCTCGACGTGGCGCGCCGGCTGCGCACCGGGGCCGCCTCCGTCAACAGCGTGCTCGGGTTCGCCTCGATCCCGGCGCTGCCCTTCGGTGGTGTCGGCGACTCCGGGTTCGGCCGCATCCACGGTGCGGACGGCCTGCGGGAGTTCAGCCGGCCGAAGGCGATCACGAGCGTTCGCTTCGCGAGCCCCGTGGATCTGATGACACTGGAGCGTTCACCGAAGGCGGTGCCGAGCGCGCTGCGGATGTTCCGGCTGCGGCACGGGCGCCGGTGAACGGGCAGCGGGCCCGCTCCAGCGAGCGGGCACGGCTCCGGGCCCGGGCTCGGGCTCGTGGCCGGGCGCCCGTGCGGTTATCACCGTCACCACATGCCGAGTTTGGCGAGGTGGTTGATGAGGCGGTCGGCGCCGTCGGTGAAGTGGCGGACGGTGATGGCGCGGGCTTCTTCGGTGTTCTTGTTCTCGAGTGCGGTGAGCAGGGCGTCGTGGCGTTGGAGCATGTCGGCGCGCCAGGCCTGGTCGGTGGAGTAGAAGCGGGCGGGTGTGTAGCGGTTGGCGGTGTGGAGGAACCAGGAGAGTTTGCGGGCGTGGGCGAGCCGGTTGATGACGCGGTGGAACTCGAACTCGAGTTGTTCTATCTGGTCGACGTTCTCGGTTTCCACGGCGTTGCGGAGTGCTTGTTGGATGTCGCGGAGCTGGGTGAGGTGTGGGGGGTCGATGGTGGTGGCCGCGCGGGCGGCGAGTTCGCCGGCGATGTGGCCCTGGAGGTTGAACAGGTCGCGGACGTCCTGTTGGGACAGGGGGGTGACGACGTAGCCGCGGCGGGGTTCGAGTTCGACCATGTCCTCGCTGCGCAGGCGTACGAGGGCTTCGCGGACGGGGGTGACGCTGACGCCGAGTTCGCGGGCGACGTCGTCGAGGCGGATGTACTGGCCGGGCCAGATCTCGCCGGACATGATGAGGTCGCGCAGGTGGGCGGCGACCTCGTCGGCGAGTTGGGGTGCTCGCGGCAGCGGGGTGCCGCGGCGGGTGCGTGGTGTTCCGGCTGGCCTGGTCATGTGCCGCCCTTCCTGGTCGCCCGCCGCGGGATGTGTGAGCGGCCGGTCGCAGCGCTGCCTATCAAACATATGAGATATGAGACGGGTTGTGGTGGAACTGGGCGCCCACCTGCCGCGCGGCGCGATCATCACTGCCACCACGAGGGCCGAGCTCGGCCGCGGGCGCTGGCCAAGCCACTCGGGAGAACCAGGATTTCCGAGTCGACCAGGCCGTCTGAGCCGACCGGGCTTCGCGGGACCGCCGGCCCGGCCGGGCCGACCCGGTCGGCCGCGCACATGTCGCGAACCGAGAGGGGGCCGGGTGTCGGCAGACCGGTGAGGGCTGATTCGGGTGACCTTTTCAGGCGGATGCGATGAGCCTTTTCTGTCCCGCGCTGCCAGGTAGGGGATGTCGCGATCCTGAGGTGACGGTGGAAAGGGCTCGGTGTTCACTGATTGCCATGGAAGGTGATGGAATGCGTTAGGTAATGTTCGCCTTCGTTGAAAATGGGCCTGAACCTCTGGCGTCTGCCGTGGTGGCGTACTAGATTCGCCTGGGATCCCAGAACCAGCTCCGACCGCCAGCCCAATGGAAATCGGCCGTGGCGCCGCGGTACCACGGTACGAAAGGCCGCCGGCTGACCGGTCTCGGAAGCGCTCATCCTCACCTGACCAGTGTCTTCTTCTGCCTGGCCGGGCGGGAACGCGCTTTTCGGATTCGATTCATCGACCATGCCCGCCGCCATCCCCGGTAAGTTCTGTCGCGCACGAAAACCCGTCCAGAAACAAGCCTTGCGCAATGCCCGGAACGTCGAATAACGTACTGGCAGTCGCCGCTCGTCAAACGAGTGGCCCTCCCCATTTGTTGGCGTGCTGCGTCGCTGTGATGCAGCAGGATTCCCTCGTGCTGTCGCTCTCGGGAAGCAGGTAAAAAATGAGCAATCTCCATCGGCGAGGTGTCCTGACCTTAGGCGCCGCGCTCGGTCTGGTCGGCGTCGCGGACGTGCTTCCGGCCTGGAGCGCCGTCGGCGGCGCGACCAGTTCCGGCACTCCTGCCAACTGGGTCTGGGACCCCGAGATCGACCAGATCATGGCCAACGTGTTCGACAACGGCCAGGTGGCCGCGGTCAACACGGCCATCCGTCCGTGGGTGGACAACAACGACCCACTGCCGACCGGTCTGCCGGCGCCCCTCGCCACCTGGCTGCAGAACCACAACAAGCTGCCGGCGTGGGCCGACATGACCAAGCTGAAGCGGGCCGCCGACTTCAACCGGCGCAAGGACACCTACCTGTTCATGCTGTACGGGCTCGGCAGCGGCATCATGAGCACGGTCATCCCGCGCGAGGCGAAGTCGGTGTACTGGTCCAAGGGCGGCGCCGACATGAAGGACCGCGCGGCGAAGACCTTCACCTTCGGGTACGACCTGAGCCAGCTGGCCGCGTTCGAACCGAGCGGCCAGTTCATCGTCACCGCCAACAAGACGCGGCTGGTGCACGCCACCGTCCGTCACATCCTGCCGACGCTGCCGAACTGGCTGGCGGTGGCTGACGAGCCGAACAAGATCCCGATCAGCAACGCGGACATCCTCGTCACCTTCCACAGCCTGGGCACCTTCGTGCACTCCAAGCTGAAGGAGTGGAAGGTCCCGATGTCGGCCGCCGACGAGGAGGCCTTCCTCCACTCGTGGCAGGTCGCCATCTCGTTGCTCGGCGTGCGGGACGAGTACATCCCGGCGACGTGGAACGACGCGCACGCCCAGGCTGCGCAGGTGCTCACGCCGATCCTCACGCACACCTTCGAGGGCCAGGAGCTCGCCGAGGTTCTGCTCGGTCTCGTCTCCGAGGTCGACCTGGGCCTCACCCGCGGCTTCCTCAACGAGTTCACCCGTTACGTGCTCGGCGACCAGATCGCCAACTGGCTCAGCCTGCCCCGCGACTACATCTCGGCCGGCATCATCAAGATCGGCTGGCCGTCGTACATCGCCTTCCGTGAGGGGCTGCTGCCGCTCATGCCGGCCAACTTCTACCTGTTCGACCAGCTCATCCGCGCCATCGCCATGGCGTTCCTCAACGGGGGCACCTCGACCCAGACCACTCCGATCGAGATCCCCGACATGAACCGCCCGACCTCCTGACCTCAGGCACCGATTCACGGCAGATGCCCCGCAGCCCGGCGCCGCGGGGCATCTGCGCTGTCGGCAACAGCCGACGCGGCGACATCCAGCCTGACTCGCACTATGGTCGAGGATCATGCGGAACGCGTATTGCTCCCACTGCGGTACGAAATACCAGGCCGACGCGGGCTGGCCACGGCTGTGCGCCGACTGCGGTGAGACCACGTGGCGCAACCCGTCTCCGGTCGGGGTGGCGCTGGTGCCCGTCGTCGAGCCTGACGGCGGGCACGGCCTGGTGGTGATCCGCCGTGACATCGACCCGGGTCGCGGCGAGCTGGCGCTGCCCGGCGGCTTCATGGATGTCGGCGAGAGCTGGCAGGAGGCTGTCGTACGGGAGCTCCGTGAGGAGACGGGAATCCTCGCGGACGCCGCAGACGTCAGCCTGTTCGACGCGCACAGCGCCACCGACGGCTCGGTGCTGCTGCTCTTCGGCCTCCTGCCCGAGCGGCCCTGGGCCGACCTGCCGCCGGTGACGGCGACGGATGAGACGACGGAGTGGCTGGTCGTCACCCAGCCGCAGCCGCTGGTGTTCCCGACCCACACCGACGCGCTGGCGTCCTACTTCGCCCGCCTCGCCGGCCAGGTGTCAGCCTCCACCACCTGACCGGCGAATCCGGGGGACCCGCGGGCTGCGTCAGCTGTCCGCTGTCAGCTGTCGGAGGCGGGCCCGCGGCCCTGCGCGGCCTCGCGCTCGTAGTTGCGCCACCGGCCCAGGATGTCGCTCTGCGCGAGCTCCTCCAGCCGGCCGGCCTCCGCCGGGTTGGCCCGGCTGAGGCGGGTGAACCGGGACTCGGCCGCCGCGAACTCGCTGAACGGGATCGACGGCGCCCGGGAGTCCAGCGAGAACGGCTGCTCCTCCTCGCGCGGGTCGAACCGGTACAGCGGCCAGTACCCGGACCGCACCGCCCGCTTCTGGTGCTCCATCCCGGCGGTCATGTTGATGCCGTGGGCGATGCAGTGGCTGTAGGCGATGATCAACGACGGGCCGTTCCAGCTCGCCGCGTCGTTGAACGCCTTCACGGTGTGCGCGTCGTTGGCGCCGAGGGCCACCTGCGCGACGTACACGTCGCCGTAGGCCGCCGCGACCAGGCCGAGGTCCTTCTTGCGGGTCCGCTTGCCGCCGACCGCGAACTTCGCGACCGCTGCCCGCGGCGTCGACTTCGACGCCTGCCCGCCGGTGTTCGAATACCCCTCGGTGTCGAGGACGAGCACGTTGACGTCACGCCCGGAGGCGAGCACGTGGTCGAGGCCGCCGAAGCCGATGTCGTACGCCCACCCGTCGCCGCCGACGATCCACACGCTCTTCTCGACCAGGTCGTCGAGCAGGGCGTCCAGCCGCCCGGCGTGCTCCATGCCCGCCAGCCGGCGCCGCAGCTCGGCCACCCGGGCGCGCTGGTCGGCGATGCCGGCCTCGGTCGACTGGTCGGCGTCCAGGATCGCCCCGATGAGCTGGTCGCCGACCAGGGCGCCCTCGGCGCGCAGCAGCCGGCGGGCCTCCCGGGCCCGGGCGTCGAGCGCGAGCCGCATCCCCAATCCGAACTCGGCGTTATCTTCAAACAAGGAGTTAGCCCATGCCGGCCCTCGGCCCTCGGCGTTGGTCGTCCACGGTGTCGTCGGCAGGTTGCCGCCGTAGATCGACGAGCAGCCGGTGGCGTTCGCGACCATGATGCGGTCACCGAACAGCTGGGTGAGCAGCTTCAGGTAGGGCGACTCGCCGCAGCCGGCGCAGGCCCCGGAGAACTCGAACAGCGGCTCCCGCAGCTGCGACCCGCGCACGGTCGTCGCCGAAGCCAGCGCCGGCTCCACTGCGGGCAGCGTCTCGTGGAACGCCCAGCTGGCCCGCTCCTCGACGAAGCGTGACGCCGCGTCGACCATGTCGAGGGCACGATGGTCGGGCATCTCGCGGCTCTTCGCCGGGCACGCCTCGACGCAGACCCCGCAGCCGGTGCAGTCGTCCGGCGCGACCTGGATGGTGAGGCGGTAGTCGCCCAGGCGCGGGTCCTTCGGCCGGGTGTGGCGGAACGTCGCCGGCGCGTCGGCGAGCCGTGCCGGGTCGAACAGCGTCATCCGGATCGCCGCGTGCGGGCAGACGATCGCGCACTTGCCGCAGCTGACGCACAGCTCGGCGTCCCACACCGGCAGTTCCCGGGCGATACCGCGCTTCTCGTACCGGGCCGTCCCCACCGGGAAGGTGCCGTCGGCGGGCAGCGCGCTGACCGGCAGCTGGTCGCCCTCACCGGCCATGATCCGCGCGGTGACCGTCCGGACGAACTCGGGCACGTTCCCGGTCAGCCGCGGGCGCGGCTGCCCGCTGACCACGCGGCCGCGCAGATCCACCTCGTGCAGCGCGCCCAGCGCACCGTCGATCGCCGCCATGTTGCGCCGCAGGACGTCCTCACCCCGCTTGTACTGCGCGGCGCGCACGCCCTCCTTGACCGCCTCGACCGCCGCCTCGGCCTCGAACAGCCCGGACAGCCGCAGGTAGCAGGTCTGCAGCACCGGGCTGACGATGCCGGGAATGCCCGCCGCCGCCGCCACCTGGTCGGCGTCGACGACGAACAGCCGCGCATCCTTCTCCAGCAGATGCCGCTGCGCCTCGGCGGGCAGCCGGTCCCACACCCGGTCCGGCGGGTAGGCGGTGTTGAGCAGCACCGTGGCACCGCGCCCGGCCACCGTCAGGACGTCGACCCGTTCCAGCAACGACGACTGATGGCAGGCGACGTACTGGGCGTCGCGGATCAGCCAGGGCGCGTCCACCGGCCGCGGCGCCAGCCGCAGGTGCGACACCGTCATCGAACCGGACTTCTTCGAGTCGAAGACGAAGTACGCCTGCGCGTGCAGCGGCGTGTGGTCGCCGACGATGCCGGCCGTGGTCCGGGTCGCGCCGACGGTGCCGTCGCTGCCCAGTCCGTAGAAGACGGCGCGCAGGACGTCGTCGGCCTCCGCCGGGAAGCCGGCCTCGTCCACCGGCAGCGAAAGATGGGTGACGTCGTCGTCGATGCCGACCGTCGCCTCGCGCCGCGGGTTCTCCCGGGTCAGCTCGTCGAACACGGCCGCCGCCATCGCGGGCGTGAACTCCTTGGAGGCGAGCCCGTAGCGGGCGCCGATGACCCGCGGCATCCGCTCCGGCCGCTCCGCGAGGGCCGCGATGACATCGAGGCGCAGCGGCTCGCCGGCGGCACCCGGCTCCTTCGTCCGGTCGAGGACGGCGATCGTGCGCACCGTCGGCGGCAGGCAGGCGAGGAACGCCCCGGTGTCGAACGGCCGGTACAGCCGGACCTGGACGAACCCGACCCGCTCACCGCGGTCGACCAGCCGGCTGACGGCGTCCCGCACCGCCGACCGGCCCGAACCCATGATCACCACGACCCGCTCGGCCTGCGGGTGCCCGTGGTACTCGAACAGCCGGTAGGCCCGGCCGGTTGCCGCGGCCAGCTGGTCCATGGCCTGCTGGACCGCGCCCGGGACCGCGGCGTAGTACGCGTTCGCCGCCTCCCGGGACTGGAAGAACGTGTCCGGGTCCTGGGTGGTGCCGCGGATCACCGGCCGGTCCGGGGACAGCGCCCGGAGCCGGTGCGCCTCGACGTGCCCGTCGGCCAGCAGCCCGGCCAGTGTCGGGTCGTCGATCAGCGTGACCTCGTTCAGCTCGTGCGAGGTACGGAAACCGTCGAAGAAGTGCAGGAACGGAACACGGGTCTGCATGGTCGCGGCATGCGCGACCGCGGCGAGGTCGTGCGCCTCCTGCGGGGAGGCCGACGACAGCATGGCGAAGCCGGTCGACCGGGCCGCCATCACGTCGCTGTGGTCGCCGAAGATCGACAGTGCCTGTGTGGCCAGCGTCCGGGCGGCGACATGCAGAACCATCGGCGTCAGCTCGCCGGCGATCTTGAACATGTTCGGCAGCATCAGCAGGAGCCCCTGCGACGCGGTGAAGGTGGTGGACAGCGCACCCGCCTGCAGCGCACCGTGCACGGCGCCGGCGGCACCACCCTCACTCTGCAGCTGCACCACCTCGGGCACCCCGCCCCACAGGTTCGGGCGTCCCGCCGCGGCCCACACGTCGGCGAGCTCGCCCATCCCCGAGGCCGGAGTGATCGGGTAGATGGCGATGACCTCGCTCGCCCGGTAGGCAACGGACGTGGCCGCCTCGTTGCCGTCGATCGTCTTCTGCCCCATGGAGCCAGAGTGCATGGACCGGGGCCGCGTCAGCCGAGGACATCGGCCCTCATTCCCGGGACTGATCTCCCAGGGCCCGCCCGACGGACCGCGCTCCGCGCCGGGACGGAGATCACGGCTCGTCACCTGCCGGATGGCCTCGCGTCCTGCTCAGGCCCGCTCACCGTCCTGCTCGGCCCGGCTCGGTGTACCGCCGCGTCCGCCGGAATCCGCCAGCGCATCTGCACAGGAATATGCGAAAGCATCGTATGGTGATCCGGATAAGGGGATCTGGCCGGCGAGGAGAAGACGAACCGGGAGAACTCCGAATTTCTGGTCGGGTAGGTGGTCCGTATCGGTCGGGCAGCGAGGTATGCGGACCCCTATAAGGTCCCTGTAGGGGCACCGGACCCGCCGGTCGGCCCGGTGGGGTGTCGGATTGGCCAGGTGGGCGGGGGGTTTCCGGGCAGGATGGTCCGGATGTCGATCTAGGCCCTCTGATTAGGGGTCGTCGGTCGCCGCAGGGGTGCGTCGGTTTAGGGGTTCCGAGCGGTCGACGACGATTCCTATCGTCTGCCGGGTGACGACACGCGTGCCCGGCCGGGGCGGGTTATCGGGATCGGAGAACCCCTTGGCCGGGCCCCGTCGCTCATCCGCCGACGGCTCCGGTGTCGCTGCCGCCGTCCCTGACCGTCCCGGTGTCGGTGGCGCGGATGTCGGCGGCGGCGCGGGGGCGACGCCTGGTTCGGGCGTGCCGGCGGACCGGGCGCTCCCGAGGAACCCATGGATTCATCGCGGCCGCGTCACGGGTGCGCGGATACGGCTGTACTGCTTTCCCTTCGCGGGTGGCAGCGCCGCGTCCTATCTCGGCTGGCAGGCGGAACTCGGTGCGCAGGTGCAGGTCTGCGCGGTGGAACCGCCCGGCCGTCGGCAGCGCCGCCGGGAGCCGGCGATCCGCCGGATGGACGCCATGGTGGACGCGGTTGTCGCCGGCCTGCGGCCCGGCCTGGACGAGCCGTTCGCCTTCTTCGGCCACAGCCTGGGGGCGCTCGTCGCCTACGAGGTCGCCCGTCGGCTGCGAGCCGAGGGCGGGCCCGAACCGGCCCTGCTCTTCCTCAGCGCCGCCGCCGCGCCGCACCTGCCCCGTCGGCGCAGGGAGATCGCGGCCCTGCCCGACACCGAGTTCATCGACGAACTGCGGGGCCACGGGGGTACGCCGGAGCTCCTGCTGGCCGACCACGAGACAATGCGCCTCTTTCTGCCGGCACTGCGGGCAGATTTCGAGCTTTTCGAGACGTATCGACATCGCCCGGGAGATCCTCCGGGATGCCCCGTCCATATCTACGGCGGTCGGACGGACACCAGCGTTAATACCACGCAGCTGCGGGCCTGGCGGGCTCTGCTGCCCACGACCGTCGAGGTCCGTACCTTTCCCGGTGACCATTTTTACCTGAATGCTGACCGGCCGGCACTGCTCGCCGCGGTGGCCGAGTGCCTGGCCGGCAGGTGGGAGTGACCGTGGTGTCCAGTTCGCCCAGGGGAATACCCGGTTCGTCCATGGGAAGGTTCGGCTCGCCCAGGAGAAACGGGACCCGCGATGGCGCGCTGCCGCCGGACGGCATCGCCGTGATCGGCGTGGCCTGCCGGCTTCCTGGCGCGGCGACGCCGGACGCCTTCTGGCGACTGCTGCGCGACGGTGTCAGCGGCGTCGGTGAGATGCCGGCGTGGCGTTGGGCCGGAACCAGCCCCGACGATCGGGCTGGGGCTGGGGCTGGGGCTGGGGTTGGGGCCGGCTCCGACGGGCAGTTCCTGCCGCCCGCGGGCAGCCCGCTGCGTCACGGGGCGTTCCTGACCGATGTCGACCGCTTCGACGCGTCCTTCTTCGGGATCTCCCCGCGCGAGGCCGCTGTGCTGGATCCGCAACAGCGGCTGGCCCTGGAGCTGGCGTGGGAGGCCATCGAGGACGCCGCCATCGTGCCCGCCACGCTGCGCGGAAGCGCGACCTGCGTGCTCGCCGGGGCGGTCGGCGCCGACTTCGCCTGGACACTGGCCGCCCACGGACCAGAGGGGATCACCCCACACACCTTCACCGGCGTGCAGCCGGCCGTCATCGCCAACCGGGTCTCCTACCTGCTGGGCCTGCGCGGGCCGAGCCTCACCGTGGACGCGGCGCAGGCATCGTCCCTGGTGGCCGTGCACATGGCTGCCGAGAACCTGCGCCGTGGCGAGTCCACCTGTGCGCTCGTCCTCGGGGTGCATCTCAACCTCGCGCGGGAGCGTGCACTGGCCACCGCCGCGTTCGGCGGCCTGTCGCCGACCGGTCGCTGCCAGGTCTTCGACGCCGGCGCCGACGGCTTCGTGCGCGGCGAGGGCGGGGTGGCCGTCCTGCTCAAACCCCTGGCCCAGGCGATGGCCGACGGCGATCCGATCCGCGGCGTGATCCTGGGCAGTGCCGTCAACAACGACGGTGGCGGGCCGTCGCTGGCGCACCCGAGCGCCGCGGCGCAGGCGGAGCTGCTGCGCGGGGCCTACCAGCAGGCGGCGGTGGACCCGGCGGACGTCCAGTACGTCGAGTTGCACGGGACGGGCACCCCGGCGGGCGACCCGGTGGAGGCCGCAGCGCTCGGCGCCGCGTTCGGATCGTCGCCGCGTCCCGGCCGACCGCTGCTCGTCGGTTCGGCCAAGACCAACGTCGGCCACCTGGAGGGCGCGGCCGGTCTCGTCGGCCTGCTGAAGGTGATCCTGAGTATCGAAGCGCGGCAGCTGCCGCCAAGCCTGAACCACCGCAGCCCCCATCCGCGGATCCCGCTCGACGAGCTGAACCTGCGGGTACACACCGAGCTCGGACGGTGGCCCCGCCCCCAGGAACCGCTGCTGGCCGGGGTGAGCTCGTTCGGGGTGGGTGGCACGAACTGCCACGTCGTGGTGGGCGAGGCGCCCGTCGCCCCGCCCGATCAGTACGACGGGCTCGAGGACGACTCCGAGATCATCGAGCTGGGGAGCGCCCGCGACGCCCGCGACGCTGCCGCGGCCGGCGTGGAACTCGCGGAGGATACGGAACACGCGGACGGGTCGGAAGACGCGGAGGGCGCCGCGGACCGTCCGATGCCCTGGGTGCTGTCGGCCCGGGATGAGGCGGCGTTGGCGGCGCAGGCCACCCGGCTGCGGGAGCACCTCGCGGGCCAGCCGGACTGGTCGATGCGGGATGTCGGTCATTCCCTGGCCACCACTCGGTCGTTGTTCGAGTACCGGGCGGTCCTGCTCGGTGGCGGCCGTGCCCAGCTGCTGCGCGAGCTCGACGCGCTGGCACGACACGACCCTGGGCCCGCGACCGTCGTCGGGCGGGCGACCGCCGTCCGGCAGCCGGGCGAGGCCCGGCCGTCGGACGGCGTCGCGTGGGCGGGCGGGGACGCCGGTGGGGAGCCGTCCGGGACGTCCGGCGGGACCGTGTTCGTCTTTCCCGGGCAGGGCTCGCAGTGGGCCGGGATGCTCGCCGGCCTGCTGGACACGTCCGAGGTCTTCCGCCGTCAGCTGGCCGCGTGCGGCGACGCGCTCGAACCGCATCTCGACTGGCTGCCCGCGCGGGTCCTCCGTGGCCGGGACGAGCTCCCCGACCTGGAACGGGTCGATGTCGTCCAGCCGCTGCTGTTCGCCGTGATGGTTTCCCTGGCCCAGGTGTGGCGGTCCTACGGGGTGCGCCCCGCCGCTGTCGTCGGGCACTCCCAGGGCGAGATCGCCGCGGCCTGCGTTGCCGGCGTGCTCTCCCTGCGGCAGGCCGCGCGGATCGTGGCGGTGCGCGCCCGTGCCCTGCGTGCGCTGACCGGCCGGGGCGGGATGGTCGCGGTCGCGCTGGGCTCCGAGGCCGTCGAGGCCTGGCTGGCCGAAGCGCGGTCCGGCGGCCTGGCCGGAGAGTTCGACGGCCTGCACGTCGCCGCCGCGAACGGTGCCGCGTCAAGTGTGGTCGCGGGGGAGCCCGTGGCGCTCACCCGGCTCGTCGCGGCCTGCGAGGCCGACGGCATCCGCGCGCAGCGGCTGCCGGTGACCTACGCCTCGCACTCTCCGCAGGTCGAGCAGCTGCGGGACCGCCTCCTCGCCGATCTCGGCGATCTCGGTGCGGCCCGTCCCACCGGGCGTGCGGGGCGCGTCGCGTTCTACTCGTCGGTGAGCGGCGGCCGGCTCGACGCCGCCGGCATCACGACCGCCTACTGGTACCGAAACCTGCGCGAGCCCGTTCGCTTCGAGGCCGCCACACGGGCGTTGCTCGCCGCGGGGCATCGCGTGTTCATCGAGGTCAGCCCGCATCCGGTGCTGGCCGCCAGCGTGCGGGACACCGCCGACGACGAGGCGGAGCGCTCCGAACTCGGTCCGGTGACGGTCATCGGGTCGCTCCGCCGGGACGACGGTGGCCCCCGGCGGATGCTGACCTCGGTGGCCGAGGCGCTGGTCGCGGGGGTGGATGTCGATCTGGGTGGCTGCTTCGGCCCGGGCACCGCGCGGCGGGTCGCCCTGCCGACCTATCCGTTCCAGCGCACGCGTCACTGGCCCGGCGTGGCCGCCTCCGCCTCCCGGAATGTGCCGGGGGCAGCGGACCGCTCGGATCCAGTGGGCGTCCAGGATCTTTCCGCGGGCCCGGTCCTGCCGCATGCCGCGGACGCACCGGATGTTTCCGGGTCGCCGGCCGTCCCTGCTGTCCCTGCTGTTTCGGGTGTCCCGGCTGTTCCAAATGCGCGGGGTGCCGGGCCGGGGACGGGAGCCGAGGCGCTTCGCGACCGGCTGGGCGGCCTCACCCCCTCGGCGGCGGACGCGGCCCTCCTCGATCTGGTGCGGGAGCAGACAGCGCGGGTCCTCGGGCACGCCGATCCGTCCACCGTCGACCCGGACCGCCCGTTCGACGACCTGGGCCTCGACTCGCTGACGGCCGTCCGCCTGCGTGATCGGCTGGCTGCCGCCACCGGCCTGAGGCTGCCGAGCGGGCTGCTGTTCAACCAGCCCACGGCGCGCCGGCTCGCCCGTCACCTGAGGTTGACGCTGCGTCCTGAGTCGACGTCGCGCCGGGCACCGGGCGCTGCGGGCGACGGGGCCCACCGACCTGAGATCACGTACCGGGACGAGACGGCGGGTCGCGACGAGGGCCGGCGCCGGAACGAGGACGAGAACGAGACGCTGTCGCGCGATCCGATCGCCATCGTGTCGATGGGTTGCCGCTACCCCGGGGGTGTCCGCTCGCCCGAGGACCTGTGGCGCCTGGTCGTCGACCGCGTGGACGCCACCGGGGAGGTCCCGCGGGTCCGCGGCTGGGACGGGCTCGACTGGTATCACCCCGGGCCCGAGCCGCGGCCGGGCAGGTCCTACACCCGGCGCGGCGGGTTCCTCGCCGACGCGGACATGTTCGACCCCGAGTTCTTCGGCATCAGTCCACGGGAGGCGCTGGCGCTTGACCCGCAGCAGCGGGTGCTGCTGGAGGTCGCCTGGGAGACCCTGGAACGAGCGGCGATCGTGCCCGCCAGTCTGCGTGGCTCGGCGACCGGGGTGTTCGTCGGTGCCATGGCGGCCGACTACGGCCCACGTCTGCATGAGGCCCGCGGGGACGTCGCCGGCTACGTCCTGACCGGGACGACGGGCAGTGTCGTGTCCGGCCGGCTGGCGTATGTGCTGGGCCTCGAGGGGCCGGCGGTGACCGTGGACACCGCCTGCTCGTCGTCGCTGGTCGCGATGCATCAGGCCTGCGCGGCGCTGCGGGCCGGTGAATGTGATCTGGCGCTTGCCGGCGGGGTGGCCGTCCTGGCCACCCCGGGCCTGCTCATCGAGTTCAGCCGGCACCGTGGGCTGTCGCCCGCCGGCCGCGTCCGGCCGTTCGCGGCCGCCGCCGACGGCACGGCCTGGGCGGAAGGCGCGGGCCTGCTGCTGCTGGAGCGGCTGAGCGATGCCCGCCGCAACGGTCGCACGGTGCTGGCCGTCCTGCGGGGCAGCGCGATGAACCAGGACGGCGCGAGCAACGGGCTGACCGCCCCGAACGGCCCGTCGCAGGAGCGGGTGATCCGTCGCGCCCTGGGCGACGCCGGGCTCGCCCCGGCGGATGTCGACGCGGTGGAGGCGCACGGCACGGGGACGACGCTCGGGGACCCGATCGAGGCCGACGCGATCATCGCGACCTACGGTGCGCGAGACGGTGGACGTCCGCTGTGGCTGGGGTCGCTCAAGTCGAACCTCGGCCACCCGCAGGCCGCGGCGGGTGTCGGCGGGGTCATCAAGATGGTGCAGGCGCTGCGCCATGAGCTGCTGCCGGCAACGTTGGGCGTGGACGAGCCGACCCCGCACGTCGACTGGTCCGCGGGCACGGTCCGGCTGCTGACGGAACCAGTCGCCTGGCCGGTGCGGGCCGGTCGCCCCCGGCGCGCCGGTGTGTCGTCGTTCGGCATCAGCGGCACGAACGCGCATGTCATCGTGGAACAGGGCGATCCGCTCCCGGACGTGGCCGCGCAGCCAGCCGGCGCCGCCGGGGCCGGGGCCGGAGCGGCCGGGGCCGGGGCCGGGGCTGTTGGTTCGTCCGCCGTGACCACGGCGATGCCGTTCGTGCTCTCCGCGGCCCGTCCGGATGATCTGGCCGGCCAGGCTGCCCGCCTCGTCGACCAGCTGCGCCGGGAGGAACAGACGCCGCTGGCGGCGCTCGCTCATGCGCTGGTCACGACCCGCACGGCGCACCCCAGCCGGGCCGCGGTCGTCGCCCGCACCCGGGAGGAGCTCCTCGCCGGGCTGGCGGGGCTCGTGCCCGCGGACCTGGCGGACGTGTCGGACGTGTCGGGCGGGGCGTCGGGCGATGGCTCCAGCGATGCGGTCACCGAGATCTCCGGCCGGCTGCCGCGGGTCGTGCGAGGTCAGGCGCTGGCGGGCCGGATCGCGTTCGTCTTCCCCGGGCAGGGTGCGCAGTGGGAGGGCATGGCCGCGGGGCTGCTCGACTCCTCGGCGGTCTTCCGTGACCGGATGCGGGCCTGTGACGACGCGCTGCGGCCGCATGTTGGCTGGAACCTGCTCGACGTGATCACCGGTTCGGCGGACGCGCCACCGCTGGACCGGGCGGAGGTGCTACAGCCCGCGCTGTTCGCGGTGATGACGTCGCTCGCGGCCCTGTGGCGGGCGCACGGGGTCGAGCCGGACGCGGTGGTGGGGCACTCCCAGGGCGAGATCGCCGCCGCGGCCGTCGCCGACGTGCTGAGCCTCGCCGACGCGGCGCGCGTCGTCGCGCTGCGGGCCTGGGTGCTGGGCCGGCTGCGCGGCCGGGGCGGCATGGTCGCTCTGCAGGTCGGGGCGGCACGAACCACCGAGCTGCTCGCGGACTGGCCGGACCGGCTGTCGATCGCCGCGGTCAACGGCCCGGACAGCACCGTCGTCTCCGGTGCCGACGAGGCGCTCGACGCGCTGCTCGCCGCCTGCGAGCGGGCGAAGGTGCACGCGCGCCGGGTGCCGGTCGACTACCCCTCGCACAGCCCGTACGTGGCGGAGGTCCGCGCCGAGCTGCTCGCCGCGCTGGAAGGCCTCACACCGTCCACCGGTTCGGTGCCCTTCTACTCCACGCTGACCGGGGCGCGTGCGGACGGCCGCGGGCTCGACGCCGAGTACTGGTATCGCAACCTGCGCGAACCGGTGCGGTACGAGCAGGCCTGCCGCGCGCTGCTCGACGCCGGGCACCGGTTGCTCATCGAGATCAGCCCGCACCCGGTCCTGACCGTCAGCAGCACACAGACGTCCGAGGCGCACGGGGTCACCGCGGCGGCCGTCGGAACCCTGCGCCGGGGCGAGGGCGACCTCGACCGGTTCATGGTCTCCCTCGCCGAGGCCCACACCCACGGTGTCATGCCCGACTGGTCGGCGGTGCTGCCCCGGCCGTCCGGGCGCGCGACGCCGCTGCCGACCTACGCGTTCGCCCGGACGTCCTACTGGCTGCCGCCGGTCGCTCCCGCCGCGGTGGCCGTGGCCGACAGCGGGCTCGACGCGGCCGGGCATGGGCTGCTCACCGCGGTGGTGCGCCTCCCCGACGGTCGGCGGATCCTGACCGGCCGCCTCTCGCCGGCCGCCCAGCCCTGGCTCGGGGAGCACCAGGTGCACGGCACGGTGGTGCTGCCCGCGGCTGCGGTCCTCGACCTCGCCCTGCACGCGGGGCGAGCCGCCGGCACACCGTGGCTGGACGAACTGACGCTGACCGCACCCCTGACCCTGCCAGCTCCGGCGCCCGGTGGATCCGGCGTCGCCGTCCAGCTGCATCTGGCGGCGGCGGACGAGTCCGGGCGGCGCGGCTTCGCCTTCTACTCCCACCCGGGCGGCGCTGACGCCGCCGTGGCCGGCGGGCTCGGCGCCACCGGGACCGCCCCGGCGAACGGCGCGGGGGACGAGCCGGACGGCGAGGGCGGGTGGGTGTGCCACGCCACCGGCTGGCTGGCCCGCGAACCCGCCGACGCGCTGTCGGTGGACGTCGCGGGGGACTGGCCGCCGGCCGGGGCGGTGCCGGTCGACATCGCCGACGGATACGAACTGCTGGCCGACCGGGGCCACGGCTATGGCCCGTCCTTCCGGGGGCTCACCGCGCTGTGGGCGGACGGCGACGAACTGTACGCCGAGGTGGAGCTGCCCCCGGGGGATGAGCGGGGCACTCCCGAACCATCGGGAGCGGGGTTCGCGCTGCACCCGGTGCTGCTGGACGCCGCCCTGCACCCGTTGTTGCTCGCGGCGTTCGGCGCCGCATCCGGCCCCGGCGACGCGCCGGCGGCTCCTGGTCCCGCGGAGCCCGGCCCTGGTCCCACGGGGCCCGGCCCTGGTTCCGCGGTGCCGTCGGCCGCGCCGACGGCGGCTGACGGCCCGCTGCTCCCGTTCTCCTGGCGAGGCGTGGGCCTGCACGCCGTCGGCGTGACCAGGCTGCGGGTACGGCTGACTCGAACCGGCCCCCATCGAGCCGAGCTGCGGCTCCACGATGCCGACGGCCGGCTGGTGCTGCGGGTCGGCGAACTCAGCCTGCGCCCCGCACCCGCCCAGCCGGGATCCGCAGGCCCGGGCTCCTACCGGCTCGGCTGGGTCCGCGGCCGGGAGCGGCCCGGCTCCCCGGCCGCGGCCGCGGACTGGGCTCTGGTCGGCGACCTGCCGCCGTCCTTCGCCGAGCGGGCGGACGGCATCGTGCGTGGCACGGGGCACGCGGGCGCGGACGACGGTGGCGCCGTCCCCCGCTATCGCGACCTGACCGAGCTACGCGCGGCTGTGGCGGCCGGCGCCGGTGCGCCGAGCGTGGTGTTCCACCCCGCGCCGGTCGCGGAGCCGGACCGCGTACCGGATCCGGCGGCGCCGGTGGAAGCGGTCCACCGTGCCACCGGCGCCGCCGTCGATCTGCTCCAGCAGTGGTTGCTGGACGAGACCTTCGCGGACAGCCGGCTGGTACTGGTCACCCGGGGCGCCGTCCAGGCCGGTGACGCCGACCGGCCCGCCAGCCTGGCCGGCGCGGCGGTGTGGGGGCTCGTCCGGTCGGCGCAGACGGAGAACCCGCGCCGGCTCGCCCTGCTCGACCTGGATGTCGGTGACCGGCCTCCGCCCGCGGAGGCGTTGACCGCCGCTGGTGGCGGGGCCGAGCCACAGCTGGCCGTCCGGGCCGGCGAGATGGTCGTCCCCCGCCTGGCCGGGCCGACCGCCAACGGTTCCGTCGGCAACGGTTCCGTCGGCAACGGTTCCTCCGGCGGTGCGCCGGAGGCTGGCGGGTCTGCTGACGGCTGGTCTGCGGGCGGCGGGCTCGTGCTGCCGCCCGGGGACGGCTGGCGGGTGGATCTGACCAGCCGGGGAAGCCTGGACAACCTGTCCGTGGTCGCCGGTCACGCGGACCGCCGGCCGCTCGCGGCCGGGGAGGTGCGCATCGCGGTGCGCGCCGCCGGCGTCAACTTCCACGACCTGGTCCTCGCGCTGGCCATGGTGGACGACCCGGGCGGAATCGGGCTGGAAGGCGCCGGTGTCGTGACGCAGGTCGGCTCCGGCGTACCGGGAATCCGCCCGGGTGACCGCGTGATGGGCCTCTTCCCGGACGCGTTCGGGCCGGTGGCGGTGGCGGATCACCGGCTGCTGACGGCGGTGCCGGACTCGTGGACCTTCACCGAGGCGGCCACCGTGCCGGCCGCCTTCCTCACCGCCTACTACGGGCTGCGGGAACTCGCCGGGCTGCGCGCCGGGCAGCGGGTGCTCATCCACGCCGCCACCGGCGGGGTCGGCCTGGCGGCGATGCAGCTGGCACGCCTGGCCGGCGCCGAGGTCTTCGCCACGGCGAGCCGGGCGAAGTGGGATGTCCTGCACGCGGCGGGCCTCGACGAACGGCATGTGGCGGACTCCCGCGGTACCGACTTCGACCAGCAGGTGCTCGCGGCGACCGACGGGCAGGGCGTCGACGTCGTACTGAACTCGCTGGCCCGGCAGCGGGTCGACGCGGGCCTGCGCCTGCTGCCGCGCGGTGGCTGGTTCGTGGAGCTCGGCAAGACCGACCTGCGGGATCCCGCCCAGATCGCGCGGGAGTACCCCGGTGTCTCCTACCAGGCCTTCGACGTCACCACCGACCCGGGCCCGGACCACACGGCGCGCATGCTCGCCGCACTGGCGGCCTCGTTCGCGGACGGATCGTTGCGGCCGCTGGCGCTGACCGCCTATCCGATGTCGCGTGCCGGCGAGGCCTTCCGAACGCTCTCGCTGGCCCGGCATGTCGGCAAGCTCGTCCTCGTCCCGCCCCGCCGGCTGGACCCCGACGGCACCGTGCTGATCACGGGCGGCACCGGGCGACTGGGCGGCCTGGTCGCGCGTCGCCTCGTCACCGGGCACGGCGCGCGGCACCTGCTGCTGGCGAGCCGCCGCGGAACGACGAGCGCCGACGGCGTGACGGGTGTGGACGGCGTGACGGGTGTGGACGGTGCGACGCTCGCCGACGGTGCGGCCGGGACGGGCGGTCTGGTCGACGAGCTGCGCGGGTTGGGCGCCCAGGTGACGGTGGTCGCCGCGGACGTCTCCGACCGGGCCGGCGTGGCCGCCGTCCTGTCGGCGATCCCGCCCGAGCGGCCACTCACAGCCGTGGTGCACGCCGCGGGGGTGCTGTCGGACGCACCCGTGTCGGCACTCACCTCGGAGCAGCTCGAGGCGGTGCTGCGCCCGAAGATCGACGCCGCCTGGCACCTGCACGAACTCACCCGCGACCGTGACCCGGCGGCCTTCGTGCTCTTCTCCTCGATCGCCGGCCTGCTCGGCAACGCCGGCCAGGGCAACTACGCCGCGGCCAACGCCGCGCTCGACGCGCTGGCCGGGAACCGGCGACATGCTGGCCTGCCGGCTGTCTCCCTCGCCTGGGGGCTGTGGGAGACGTCCAGCGGCATGACCGGGCAGCTACGCCAGGCCGACCTGGACCGGATGGCGCGCACCGGCCTGGTGCCCCTGCCGACGGACCAGGCGCTGCGCCTGTTCGACGAGGCCCTGACCACCGACCGCGCCGTCGTCGTCCCGGCACGGCTGGACCAGGCGGCCCTGCGCCGCACCACCGCCGCGGCCCTGCCCGCGGTGCTGCGCGACCTCGCCCGCGTGACGGAGCCGCCGCGCGTCGTGGCAGACCAGGCCGCGGCTGGTGGTGCCGGCGCCCGCGGTGGGCCCGATGGGCCCGGCAGCCTGGGCGGTTCGCGGGACTCGATCCGCGGGCGGCTGGCTGCCCTGCCCGAACCACTGCGCAGGCGGCAGCTGCTTGATCTGGTGCGTACCCACGGAGCCGCGATTCTCAGCCTGCCTGGTCCTGGTGCGATCGGGTCCGACCGCACCTTCCGGGAGCTCGGCGTGGACTCGCTCACGGCGGTGGAGCTGCGAAACCGGATGTCGGAAGCCATCGGGCTGCCGCTGCCGGCGACGCTCGTCTTCGACCATCCGACGCCGGCCGCGCTGGCGGACCGCCTGCTCGCGGACCTGTTCCCCCCGTCGGACCGATCCCCGCGACCCGCCGACCCGGCCCCTGACCCGGCCGACCAGGCAGACCGAGCAGACCAGGCCGACCCGGCAGACCTGGCGCTCCCCGTGGACCCGGACATCGGCGGCGTGGACCCCACGGCGCCGGACGCGGAGGACGTCGAGCGGCGCCTGGCACTCGCCTCCGCCGAGGAGCTGTTCTCCATCATCGACCAGGAACTGCGCGTGCCCGGAGGGTGACGACCGCGGCCTGGCGCCGCCCCCCACGTTCCCCGTCGAGACGTCCGGATCGTCGGACGTCGCACACCCTCGAGACCTTCGAATCCGTCGAGCACAGTGCGGTGAGGCCCCGGTATGGAAACGCAGGAGCGCACACGACTGCTGGACTACCTCCGTCGGGTGACGACGGAGCTGCACAACACCCGTGCCCGGCTGGAGCGGGCCGAGTCCGGCCTGCGGGAGCCGGTCGCCGTGGTCGGAATCGGCTGCCGCTACCCCGGTGGCGTCCGCTCCCCGCAGGACCTGTGGCGGATCGCGGCGCAGGGGCGCGACGTCGTCTCCGAGATCCCCGCCGACCGCGGCTGGGACCTGACTCAGCTCGGTTCCGCGCGGCCGGGCGGGAGCGGGAGCTGTCCGGAGACGGGCGGGTTCCTCGACGGAGTCGCCGACTTCGACGCGGAGTTCTTCGGCATCAGCCCGCGTGAGGCGGCCGCCATGGATCCCCAGCAGCGGCTGGTGCTGGAGACCGTGTGGGAGGCGGTGGAACGTGCCGGAACGGACCCGACCTCGCTGCGCGGCACGTCCACCGGGGTCGTTCTCGGCGTCATCCACCAGGGCTTCGACAGCCGGGTCACCGACGCCGGAGCCGGCGGCGAGCTGGCGGGATACGTGCTCACCGGCAGCACGCTGAGCGTCGCCTCCGGTCGGGTCGCCTACACCCTCGGTCTTGAGGGGCCGGCGATCACCGTCGACACGGCGTGCTCGTCCTCGCTGGTGGCCCTGCACCTGGCCTGCCAGTCACTGCGGCGCGGTGAGAGCGACCTGATGCTGGCCGGTGGGGCGCTGGTGATGGCGACGCCGACCTCGTTCGTGGAGTTCAGCCGGCAGCAGGCACTGTCGCCCGACGGCCGCTGCCGCGCGTTCGGCGCCGCGGCCGACGGGTTCGGGCTCGGTGAGGGTGTCGGCGTCCTGGTTCTGGAGCGGTTGTCGGACGCACGCCGCAACAACCATCAGGTGCTGGCGCTCATCCGGGGCAGCGCGGTCAACCAGGACGGCGCGAGCAACGGCCTGACCGCGCCGAGCGCCCCGGCCCAGGAACGGGTGATCCGCCAGGCCCTGGCGGACGCCGGGCTGAGCCCCGGTGACGTCGACGCCGTCGAGGCGCACGGAACCGGCACGGCGCTCGGCGATCCGATCGAGGCCCAGGCGCTGCTGGCTGCCTACGGCCGGGACCGGCCGGCCGACCAGCCGCTCTGGCTTGGCTCACTCAAGTCGAACATCGGGCACGCGCAGGCGGCCGCGGGGGTCGCCGGCGTCATAAAGATGATCATGTCGATGCGGTCGGGGGTGTTGGCGCCGACCCTGCACGCCGACCCGCCGAGCCCGCACATCGACTGGGCCAGCGGTCCGCTGGCTCTGCTCACCGACAGCACGCCCTGGCCACGGCGCCCCGACCAGCCCAGGCGGGCCGGAGTGTCCTCCTTCGGGATCAGCGGCACCAACGCCCACCTGATTCTGGAACAGGCACCCGAGCCGGAGCCGGTGATCACCGGCGAGGCACCCGTGCCCGGCGACGCACCCGTGCCCGGCGGCATGCCCGCGCCCGGGGTCGTTCCCTGGCTGCTGTCGGCACGCTCGCCGGCGGCCCTGCGTGACCAGGCCGCCCGGCTCGCCGACCACCTGGACACCGGTGTGGGGGCGTCGGCCAGCCCGGGCGCGATCGCGCACGCACTGGCCGTCAGCCGCGCGCCGCTGGAGCATCGCGCGGTCGTGCTCGGCCGGGACGCGACCGAGCTCCGCGAGGGCCTCGACGCGCTCGCCGCGGGTCACCCCGCACCCGGCCTCGTGACGGGCCCGGCGGGGACGGGAACCGGTACGGGGGCGACCAGCCTGGCCGGCTCCGGCGGGGCGGCGGGTGTGGTGACGTCCCGGGCCGGCACGGTGTTCGTCTTCCCCGGGCAGGGGACACAGTGGGCCGGCATGGCCGGCGGGCTGCTCGGCGTCTCGGAACCGTTCACCCGGCGGATCGAGCAGTGCGCCGCCGCACTCGCGCCGCACACCGGATGGGAGCTGCTCGACGTCCTGCGCGGCCGGCCGCAGGCGCCCGACCTGGATCGGGTGGACGTCGTCCAGCCCGCTCTGTTCGCGGTCATGGTCGCCCTCGCCGAGGTGTGGCGGGCCCACGGGGTCACACCGGACGCCGTCGTCGGCCACAGCCAGGGCGAGATCGCCGCCGCCTGTGTCGCGGGGGTCCTCAGCCTGGAGGACGCGGCGCGGGTGGTGGCGTGCCGGGCCCGCGCGTTGTCGGCGCTGTCCGGGCAGGGTGGCATGCTCTCGATCGCCGCGCCGCGCGAGGACGTCGAACGCCTCCTCGCGCCCTGGGCGGACGAGCTGGCGGTGGCGGCCGTCAACGGGCCCGCGGCCACCGTCGTGTCGGGCGGGTCCGAGGCGCTCGCACGGCTGGCCGCCGCCTGCGACGGGCGGGACGTCCGCAACCGCCTGCTGCCCGTGGACTACGCCTCGCATTCGCCGCAGGTCGAGCGGATCCGCGCGCGGCTGCTCACCGACCTGGCGGGGCTTCGCCCGCAGTCGGGCGAGATCCCCGTCTACTCCACGGTCACGGGCCAGCCGTGCGACGGGACGGAGATGGACGCCGGGTACTGGTTCCGCAACCTGCGCGGCCTGGTCGACCTGCACGGGGCGACCAGGCGGCTGCTTGCCGACGGCCACGACGTGTTCGTCGAGGTGAGCCCGCATCCGGTGCTCACCGCCGGGCTCGCGGCGACGGGCGAGGCCGAGGGCTACCAGGACCAGGTGGTGCTGGCCACCCTGTGGCGGGACGACGGCGGGCCGCACCGCCTGGCGCGCTCCCTGGCCGAGGCGCATGTCAGCGGCGTCCCGGTGAGCTGGCCGCCGTTCGTTCCCGCGGGTGCCGAGCCGCCGGTCGAGCTGCCGACCTACGCCTTCCAACACCGCCGCTACTGGCCTGCGCCGCAGGCGCGCCGGACGGTTCCCGACCCGGCCGGGCCGTCGCGGGCACCCCGGTCCCGGCGGGACGACGTGTTCTGGTCGGTGGTCGAGTCCGGCGACACCGAGGCCTTCGCCGAGCTGCTCGGCGAGGAGGAACCGGGCGCGCTCGAGCTGCCCGGCGGCGCCGGTGCGGTCGACGAGGCCGGGTCGCAGCGCCTCGCGGAGACCCTTGCCGCGATCGCCGGCTGGCGGCGGCGCGCCGACGATCGCGCCGTCGTCGACGGCTGGCGCTACCGCGTCGTCTGGGAATCGCACACCGTTCCCACCGCCCCGCCGCCCACCGCCCCGCTCCGCGCGGGCCGTCGGACGGGCGGCGGAACCTGGCTGCTGGTGACTGACACGGCCGGCGTGGCCGACACGGCCGGCCTGAACGGTGCGGCCGGCCTGGACGGTGGCGACGGTGCGGACGGCGGCTCGTTGGCCGGCTGGTGCGAACGCGCGCTGGCCGGCGCGGGCGCCGAGGTGGTGAGGCTGCCGGTGGCGGTCCGATCCGCCGACCAGCGCGACCTGGTCAGGGCGCTGGGGGAGGCCTGCGCCGCCGCGCCGGTCGGGGTCGTGTCACTGCTGGCGGCCGACCCGGCGCCGGTGCCGGTCAACGGGGTGCCCGACGGCCTCGGCGCCACGTCGTCGCTCGTCCGGGCGCTGGGCGAGCTGGGCTGGGCGGCACCGCTGTGGTGCCTGACCCGGGGAGCGGTCACCACCGGGCGCCTGGACCGTCCCGCGGACCCGGCCCAGGCGACGATCTGGGGCTTCGGACGCGTGGTGGCCCTTGAGCAGCCGCGCCGCTGGGGTGGCCTGGTCGACCTGCCCGAGGTGCCGGACGAGCGCACCGCGGCCCAGCTCCGCGCCGTCCTGGCGGCTGCCGCCGC
This sequence comes from Parafrankia irregularis, assembly GCF_001536285.1. Lineage (NCBI taxonomy): Bacteria > Bacillati > Actinomycetota > Actinomycetes > Frankiales > Frankiaceae > Parafrankia > Parafrankia irregularis. The sequence goes on from NZ_FAOZ01000016.1 coordinate 153,948, forward strand.
TGTTCGTGCCGGCGATGGTGCCGACGGCGACGCCGACGGTGCCGGCGGGCGGTACGAGGACCAGGTGGCGCTGCGTCCGTCCGGCGTGCTGGTGCGTCGCCTGGTGCGCCACCCGGCACGGGGCGGGTGGCGCCCGGGCCCGCCACCGGAATGCGCCCTCGTCACCGGCGGCACCGGCGCGCTCGGCCGCCGGGTCGCCGAGCACCTGGCCCGGCGCGGGGTGCGGCGCCTGGTGCTGGCCAGCCGGGCCGGAACGGCGGCGGCCGGAACAGGGGACCTGGTCGAGCGGCTGCGGGGGCTGGGCGCCGAGGCGCGTGTCGTTGCCGTGGACCTGCGGGACCGCGCCGCGGTCACCCGCCTGCTGGAACAGGCCGGACCCGTCGACGCGGTCTACCACACCGCCGGTGCGGCGGAGGCCACCGAGGTCGGGCAGCTGGGACCGCACGACCTGGCGCACGCCGGCGCGGCCAAGCTGGGCGGCGCGGTGGCGCTGGACGACCTGTTCGGCGCCGACAGCGGCCTGACGGAGTTCGTCCTGTTCTCCTCGGGTGCCGGCATCTGGGGGTCCGGGGGCCAGGCCGCCTACGCGGCCGCGAACGCGGGCCTTGACGCGCTCGCCGCGAATCGCAGGGCCCGCGGGCTGCCCGCCACCTCCGTCGCCTGGGGGCTGTGGGACGAGGAGGGCATGGGCGGCGGCGAGACGGGCCGCTGGCTGCGCCGGCACGGCATGGTCGCGATGGACCCGGCGCGGGCCCTGCTGGCACTGGACGCGGCCCTGAACGACACGTGCCCGGACCTCGTCGTCGCCGACATCGACTGGAGCGCCTTCACCGCCGGCTTCACCGCCACCCGGCAGAGCACCCTGCTGGCCGCGATCGAGGCCGAGCTGGCGACCGGCGAGCAGGACGTCCCGCACATCGCCGACGGTCACGGCGGTGGTGTCAGCGGGCACGGCGTCAGCGGCCGGGACGGCGCCGGCGCCGGCGCCGGCGCGCTGGCAGCGCGGCTGGCGGCCCTGCCGGTCGGTGAGCGGGAGCCGGAGGTCCTCGATCTCGTCCGTGCCCTGGTGGCCGACGTGCTCGGGCATCGCGCCGCGGAGGCCGTGCCGGCGGCCAGAGCGCTGCGGGAGACAGGCGTCGACTCGCTGACCGCCGTGGAGATCCGCAACCGGCTGGCGGCGGCGACCGGGCTGCGCCTGCCGACGACGCTCGTCTTCGATCACCCCACGCCACGAGCACTCGCGGCGCACCTGACCGCACTCGTGACCGGCGGCCCGTCCGTGTCCGGCGGCCTGCCTGTGGACGGCGCGACCGGGTCATCGGTGGACGTCCCGCCCGGTCGCGGCGGGGACGGTGGGGACGCCGGGGATGAGCCGATCGCCATCGTGGCCATGGGGTGCCGCTTCCCGGGCGAGGTGGAAACCCCGGACGCCCTGTGGGAGCTGATCACGTCGGGTCGGGATCCGATGACGGAGGTGCCGGCCGACCGTGGCTGGGACTCGGCGCTGGCGGAGCTCCGGGCGCTCCGGCCGGACGCGGATGCCGTGATGGGCGGCTTCCTCGCGGGGGCGGGCGACTTCGACGCGGCCTTCTTCGGGATCAGCCCGCGCGAGGCCGCGACCATCGACCCACAGCAGCGCCTTCTGCTGGAGACGTCGTGGGAGGCGGTCGAACGCGCCGGTGTCGATCCGTCCTCGCTGCGCGGAACCCCCACCGGCGTGTTCGTCGGACTGGTCTCCCAGGACTACGGCGAGCGGCTGGCCGACGCCGCTGAGGAGTACCAGGGATATCGGCTGACCAGCGGCTCACCGGCGGTCGCCGCCGGGCGGGTGGCCTACTGCCTCGGCCTGGCCGGTCCGGCGATGACGATCGACACCGCGTGTTCGTCCTCGCTGGTCGCGCTGCATCTGGCCTGTCAGTCGCTGCGCCGCGCCGAGTGCACGCTGGCGCTGGCCGGCGGGGCGACTGTCATGGCCACGCCGACCCCGTTCGTCGAGTTCGCCCGGCAGGGCGGGCTGTCCTCGGACGGGCGCTGTCACGCGTTCGCCGCCTCCGCGGACGGCACCGGCTGGGGCGAGGGCGTCGGCATGGTGCTGCTCGAACGGCTGTCCGACGCGGTGGCACACGGGCATCCGGTACTCGCGGTCATCCGCGGCTCGGCAGTCAACCAGGACGGCGCCAGCAACGGCCTGACCGCGCCGCACGGACCGTCGCAGGAAGGGGTGATCCGAGCCGCACTGGCCGACGCCCGGCTTGGCCCAACCGACGTGGACGTGGTCGAGGCGCACGGGACCGCCACCACCCTCGGGGACCCGATCGAGGCGCACGCCCTGCTGGCCACCTACGGCCAGGGCCGACCGCCCGGGCATCCGCTGTGGCTGGGAACGCTCAAGTCGAACATCGGGCACACCCAGGCCGCGGCCGGTGTGGCCGGGGTGATCAAAATGGTGCTCTCGCTGGGGCGGGACGTGCTGCCGGCGACCTGCCACGTGGATGCCGAGACCCCCCATGTCGACTGGTCGGCCGGCGACGTGCGGCTGCTCACGGGCCCGGTGCCCTGGCCGGCCCACGACCGGCCCCGCCGCGCGGGTGTCTCCGCGTTCGGGATCAGCGGCACGAACGCCCACGTCATCCTCGAACAGGCCCCGGCGATAGCGGAACACGCGCCCTCGCTCCCGGAACTCGCACCTTCGCTCCTGGAACAGGCGCCGTCGATCCCGGAACAGGCGCCGGCCGGACCGGGCCGGCCGGTGGTCGTCCCGCTGTCCGGCCGGGGAGCCGCCGCGCTCCGTGCCCAGGCCGAGAGGCTGGGTGCGCACCTGGCCGACCGGGTCGACGGCCCGGCGCTCGCCGACGTGGCGCACACCCTGGCGGCGGGCCGTGCCCAGCTGTCCCACCGGGCCGCCGTGGTGGCCGAGAACCACGAGCGGCTGCTGGCCGGGCTCGCCGCCGTGGCGGCCGGCGGACCACCGCCGGTCGGTGCGGCCGGAGTCGCCCGCACCGAGCCGGTGGTCGCCTTCCTGTTCACCGGCCAGGGCAGCCAGCGTGCCGGCGCGGGCGGTGGGCTGTACGCCACCGAGCCCGTCTTCGCCCAGGCGCTGGACCGGGTCTGTGCGGCCTTCGCCCCGCACCTGGACCATCCCCTGCACGACGTCCTGCTCGCAGCGCCGGATTCGTCCGCGGCCGCCGCGCTGGAGCGCACCGAGTACGCGCAGCCGGCGCTGTTCGCGCTGGAGGTGGCGTTGCACGACCTGATGACGTCCCGCGGCGTGCGGCCCCGCCACCTCATCGGCCACTCCGTCGGCGAGCTGACGGCCGCCCATGTGGCCGGAATGCTGTCGCTGCCGGACGCGGCCCGCCTGGTCGCGGCGCGGGGACGGCTCATGCAGGCGCTGCCGGCGACGGGCGCGATGGCCGCGATCGAGGCGTCGGAGGACGAGATCGGCCTGGAGCTGGCGGGCCGGGAGCACCAGGTGGCCCTCGCCGCGGTGAACGGGCCGTCGGCCGTCGTGGTCTCGGGTGACGCGGACGCCGTGGCCGAGATCGTGGCCGGATGGGCGGCCCGGGGGCGCCGAACCCGCCGGCTCGCGGTCAGCCACGCCTTCCATTCCCCGCACATGGACGGGATGCTCACCGCGTTCACCCGCGTCGCCGCGGAATGCACCTGGTCCCCGCCTCGGGTGCCGATCGTCTCGGGGGTGACCGGCGCCCCGCTGGAGGCTGTTCCTCCGCCCGAGTACTGGGCGCGGCACGCCCGGGCGGCGGTCCGTTTCGGCGACGGTGTCCGATGGCTCGCCGAGCGCGGTGTCACCGCCTATGTCGAGCTGGGGCCGGACGGGGTTCTCACCTCGATGGTCGACTCGTGTCTGGACGCCCTCGAGAGTGATCCCGGCGGCACCGGTGCGTCGGGCCGCGGCGCCGCCCCGCTCGGTTCCGCGGCACCGTTGCGCCTCTCGGCGCTGCGCCCGCCCTGGCCCGAGCCTCGGGCGCTGGCGGCGACCCTCGCCGCGCTGCATGTGCACGGGGTACCGGTCGAGCTGAGCGACGTTCTGGCCGCCGGGCGGCGGCCGGTGGAGCTGCCCACCTACCCGTTCCAGCGCCAGCGTCACTGGCTGCCCGCCGGTGGTCGGCCCGGCCCTCGCGGGCTGCGCGCGGGTGGGCGGGAGAGTGCCTTGACCGTGGGGTCGGATGCCGGCGGCGCGCGGCGGCTCGACCATCCCGTGCTCGAGACCGCGACCCTCATCGGCGCGTCCGGCGGCTGGCTGTTCACCGGCCGGTACTCGCTGGCCGAGCATCCGTGGCTGGCTGACCACGCCGTGCGGGGCACCATCGTGGTGCCCGGACTCGCGTTCGTCGAGCTGGTACTGCGGGCCGGCCGGGAGGTCGGCGCCGGCGGGGTCGAGGAGCTGACCTTCCAGAACCCGGTGGTGCTCGGGGACGTCCAGGCGGTGCGGGTCCAGGTCTGGATCGATCCGCCGGACGCCCACGGCCGGCGCGGGGTGCGGGTGCACACCCGCCCCGACCCGGCGGGCGCCGAGGCCGAGATCTGGACGCCCAACGCGGTCGGCGTCCTCGCCTCCGCGGCGGGCGCGGACGGCTGGCCGGCCGTGCGAGACGACGGGGAGGCCTCCGGGGAGGCGTCCTGGCCGCCGCCGGGGGCCAGGCCCGTCGACGTGGACCAGCTGTACGGCCGGCTGCGTGAGCGCGGGTACACCTTCGGCCCGGCCTTCCGCAGCATGCGCGCGGCCTGGCAGCGCGGCGACGAGTGGTTCACCGAGGTGCGGCTGCCCGACGAGCACGGCCCGACGGCGGACCGCTACGACATCCACCCGGCTCTGCTGGACTCCTCGGGCCATGTCCAGCTCGAGGCGTTCGGTGCCGGTGCCGGTGCCGGTGGTGCTGGTGCCGGCGGCGGTGGCGGTGGCGCCGGCGGAGCGTCGGGCGACGCGGTCCCGGTCCTGTTCGCGGTGGCCGGCGTGCGGGTGCGAACCGTCGGTGTGCCGCTCCTGCGGGCCCGGCTGACCGCGGCCGGTGCCGACGGCATCCGCATGGAGCTGGCCGACAGCGCCGGGCGCCCGGCCGCGCTCGTGACGTCCCTGACGGTCCGGGCGATCCGCCCGGACGCCCTGCGCGGCGCGGCCGGTCCGCTGCACGCACTCGACTGGGATCCCGTCGATGGGGCGCCCACGCCGGGCGCGGTGGTGGCGCCCGCCGTGGCGTTCGCCCCCGACACGGGCACGTTCGCCGACGATCCGGAACTGCTGCGGGCGGCGGGCCATCGGCTCGCCGGCTGGGCGTGGGACAGGGCCCGCCGGTGGTTGGACGACGAGCGGCACGAGGGTTCCCGGCTGGCGATCGTGACCTCACGGGCGTGCGCCGTCGCCGTCGGCGATGATCCTCCCGACCCCGCCCAGGCCGTGGTCTGGGGTTTCCTGCGCGCCGTCCAGCTGGAGCATCCAGACCGGTTCGTCCTCGTCGATCTCGATGGGGACCCGGCCAGCCGGGCGCTGCTGCCGGATGCCCTGGCCTCGGGCGAGCCGCAGCTCGCGGTCCGTGCGGGCCGAATGCTGGCACCGCGGCTGGCGCCCGTCCCCGGTGCCGAGGTGGGCCCGGCGCCGGCGCTGGCCCCCCAGGGCACGGTCCTGATCACCGGGGGGACCGGTGCGCTCGGGGCCGCGCTGGCACGGCACCTGGTCATCCGCCACGGGGTCCGGCATCTGCTGCTGGTCAGCCGGCGGGCGGACCGCGCGCCAGGCGTCGAGGCCCTGCGGGCCGAGCTCGCCGGCCTCGGCGCCACGGCACGGCTGGTCGGCTGTGATGTCACGGACCGTCAGCAGCTCGCGGCCGTGCTCGCCACCGTCGACCCGGCGCACCCGCTCACCGGTGTGGTGCACGCCGCCGGAGTCGTGGACGACGCGCTGCTCACCGGCCTGACCGCCGACCAGCTGCGCAGGGTGCTGGCGGTCAAGGCCGACGCGGCCGTCCACCTCGACGAGCTGACCCGCGGCGTCGAGCTGGCCGAGTTCACCCTGTTCTCGTCGGCGGCGGCGACCATCGGCAGCCCCGGTCAGGCGGCCTACGGCGCGGCCAACGCGTTCCTCGACGCCCTGGCCGCGCGGCGCCGGGCCGCGGGCCGACCGGTCCGGTCACTGGCCTGGGGTCCCTGGGCGGCGGCCGGGATGGCGGGTGCCCTCGCCGAGAGCGACCTGAGGCGGATGCGGCGCCTGGGGGCGGCACCGCTGCGCACGGACGAGGGTCTGGCCCTGTACGACCTGGCCCGACGGGTCGACCGGGCCGTGGTGGTGCCGATCCGCCTCGACGACACGGCGCTCATCGGTCCGCTCGGCCGGCCGGCGGTGCTGCGGGGCCGGCCGTCCCGCGCGGTCACGCCGGTACCCGCACGGGTGGGCGACGGCCCCGGCCCGACCTCCCACACCGTGCCCTCCCCGCGGTCCGGCGCGGCGCCCCGCCCGGTGCCGGGCGTGCCGTCCGACACCGTGCCGTCCGACATCGTGGCGGGCCCCATGGCCGGTGCCGGGACCGACGGCTCGGCGGGGGCGGGCGGCGGACAGGCCGCGGCCGGGTTCGGGCGCCTTGCCACGCTCTCGCCGGCGCAGCGCCTCGCCGCCGCGACCGACCTGGTGCGCGGCACGGTCGCCGCTGTTCTCGGACATGACTCCAGCGGCGCGGTCGACCCCGACGCACCGCTGCTGGAACTGGGCCTCACCTCCCTGATGGCGGTGGAGCTGCGCAACCACCTCACCGCCGTCACCGGGCTGCGGCTGCCCGCGACGCTCGTCTTCGAGTGCCCCACCGCCGACGCGTTGGCCCGCCGCCTGATCGCGGACCTTCCGACCGTCGATCCTCCCGCCGTCGCGGGGGAGTCGCCTCAACTTCAGCTGGAGCCGCTGTGATGCCAGAAGCACCAGCCCGGACGGACGCGCCAGCCGGGACGGATACCGGTGCGGCGGCGGGCCCCTCCGCCGTGACGCCGGGGATCGCCGACGTCCAGACGCTGCTCCGGGCGGGCGACCCGGTGCTGCGTGACCATCGGCGCCACGGTGTCCCGACGCTGGCCGCCGCCGCCTACCTGGACGCGATCTACCGCTCGGCGCTTGCCAGCGGGCGGCGGACGGCGCAGGTCGAGCTGCGGGACGTCCGGTTCGCCGAACTGCTGTCCGGGACGGACGACATGGACCACCGGCTGCTGCTGCGCTGCCGCCCGGACGGCGGTGGGCAGCGGATGCGGATCACGAGCCGGGCTGATGCCGCGCCAGGCGGTGCCGCGCCAGGCGGTGCGGTGCCGGGCGGTGCGGTGCCGGGCGGTGCGGTGCCGGGCGGTGCCGAGACGCTGCGGGTGGTCTGCGCCGTGCTACCGGCCGATTCCGGCGCGCGGCCGGGGCCGCTGGCGCTCGACGAGGTCCGCCGGGCGCTGGCCGGCGCCGACAGCGTCGCCCTCGACACCGTCTACGACCGGCTCGCGGGCGCCGGCGTCGACTACGAGGGCTTCATGCGGGCGGGCGGGGCCTGTGCGTGGGTCGGCGAACGGGTGCTGGCCGAGGTCCGGCTCGGCGCGGCCGCGCTGGGCCGTTCGGACGGGTTCCTGCTGCATCCGGCCCTGCTGGAGGCGGCCATCGCGGTCACCTTCGCCGGTTCCGCCGGGTTCGGCGAGCCCGCTGCGACCGCCGCTGGCGGCGGGGTCCAGCCCGGTCTGACGCGGCTCGCCGGCATCGACCGGGTGCGGATCTGGGTGGCGGCCGGCGCGGACCGCCCGGACGCCCTCACCACGCTGTACGTCGACGCCCGTCCCGCCGGTGGCCGTGGTGGGCAGGCCCGGCTGACCCTCTACGACACGGCCGGGACACCCGTCGCCAGCGTGGAAGGCCTCGCGTTCGGCTCCCCGGACGGTTGCGCCCACCTGGCCGGGGCACCGGAGCGCAACGGGACGGCGCCCCGGCGTGATCCGTCCGATCAGGGCGGGGCGTGGCGCGCTCAGCCGCCGCAGTGGCCGAGTCAGCCCAGCCAGCCGGGCCCGACCGGGTCGGGCTGGCAGCAGGCCCCGTCGGAGCGGCCCGGGCGGGCTCGTGCGGGCGGGTTCGAGATCGCCGTCGTCGGAATGAGCGGCCGATACCCGGACGCGGCTGACCTGGACGAGTTCTGGCGCAACCTCGAACGCGGCCACCATGCCAGCGGTGCGGTGCCGCCATCCCGATGGCGCGTCGGCGACTACCCGACCGCCGTCGCCGGATCGTCACCACACGGCGCCGGGGCGTTCCTCACCGACGCCGAGGCCTTCGACCCGCGGTTCTTCCGCATCCCCCCGAGCACGGCGACCGCCATGGACCCGCAGGAACGCCTGTTCCTGCAGACCGCCTACGCCGCCGTGGAGCACGCCGGGCACGTGCCCGCCGACCTCGCCGCCCCGCGCGGCACCACCGGGGTGTTCGTCGGCGCGAGCTGGACGGACTACCGGCTGCGCGGCGTCGAGGCGACCCTGCGCGGCGCTCCCCAGACGGTCACCTCGGGACTGTCGTCCATCGCCAACCGTGTCTCCTACGCCCTCGGCCTCACCGGGCCGAGCCTGACGGTCGACACGGCCTGCTCGTCCTCGCTGGCCGCACTGCACCTGGCCTGCCAGGCACTCCTGCTCGGGGAGTGCGACGCCGCCCTGGTCGGCGGGGTGAACCTCGTGCTGCACCCGGACAAGTTCGCCCTGCTCGAGCGGATGAACCTGCCCTCCTCGGACGGCAGGTGCCGCTCGTTCGGCGCCGGTGGCGACGGCTACCAGCCTGGTGAGGGGGTCGGCGCGCTGCTGCTGCGTCCGCTGTCCGCGGCGCTCGCGGACCGCGACACCGTCTACGGGATCATCCGCGGAACCGCGGTCGGCCACGGCGGCACCGGCGCCGGCTACCTCGTGCCGCAGCCGGCCGCGCAGGCCGACGTCATCCGCCGGGCGTGGGAGCGGGCCGAGGTGGATCCGGCCACCGCCGGGTACGTCGAGGCGCACGGCACCGGCACCGCGCTGGGTGACCCGGTCGAGGTCGCCGGCCTGCGCCTGGTGCTCGACGCGGCCGGTCCCCGGGCGGCACCGTGCGCTCTCGGCTCGGTGAAGTCGAACATCGGCCACCTTGAGCCCGCTGCCGGGATGGCGGCCCTGACGAAGACCCTCCTGCAGCTGCGCCACGGCGTGATCGTGCCGTCGTTGCACTCGGACGTGCTGAACCCGGACATGGACCTCGGCACGGTGCTGGAGGTCCCCCAACAGCGCCTGGCCTGGCCGCGCCTTCGTGACGCGGACGGCGAGCTGCCCCGCCGGGCCGGGGTGAGCTCCTTCGGAGCGGGTGGCACGAACGCGCACGCCGTGCTGGAGGAGTACCCGGAGCGACCGGATCCCGGTGCTCCGACCGTGCTGCCCGGTGGCACCGCGTCTGATGCGGCCGCATCTGGTGTGGCGGGGCCTGGTGTGGCGGGGCCGGGTGTGGCCGGGCCGGCGGGCCCGGAGGTCGTCGTGCTTTCCGCCGCCACCGAGGAGCGGCTGCGGGTGCACGCCGCCCGTATCGCCGATCATCTCCGGCAGGTGGCGGCGGGATCCGTGCCCTTCGCTGATCTCGCCCGCACCCTGCAGGTCGGACGTCCCGCGTTGCCCGCCCGGCTGGCCCTTGTCGCGTCCGGGCCGGCCGAGGCGGCCGAGCGGCTGTCCGCCTTCCTCGCGGGCGCGGATGGCGCGGGTGGAGCGGGCGATGGGGGCGAGGTGTTCACCGGCCGAGCGGGTGAGCCCACCGCCGATGGCGGCGAAACGGACGTGATCGCCGACAGCTACCGCCGCGGCGACCTGACGGACGTCGCGCGGCGCTGGGCCGGCGGGGGCACCGTCGACTGGGCGGCGGTCAACGGCGGGCCGGGTCGGCGCCGCGCGCTGCCCGGCTACCCGTTCGAGACCTCTCGGTTCTGGATCGACCTCGGTGCGCGCACCGGCCCCCCTGACCCGCCCGTGCTGGAGCACAGCGCCCCGGAGAACAACGCCCCGGAGAACAACGCCCCGGAGAACAACGCCCCGGAGAACAGCACCCCGGAGAACAGCGTGCCGGAGCACGCGCCGGAGCAAAGGAGGAGACCCGCGGTGATGACGTTCCTCGACGCCGCCTGTGAGCCGTTCGAGGCCGGCCTCGCGCCCGTGGCGGAGGAGCTGGAAGCGGCCTATCCGATGCTCGGCGCCCACGCGGCCGGCGCCGTACTCCGTCGGCTGCGGGGCATGGGCCTGCCCGCCGACGGCGCGACCGCGCCTGAGCTGCGCCGGCTGCTCGGCGTCACGGACCGGTTCGAGCGGTTCCTGGACGTCTGCCTGCGGGTGCTGCGCCGGCACGGCCTGTTGTACGAGCGCGACGGTCTGCTTCATCCCGCCGGGCCGGCCGACGACGTCGACCTCCGGCGAGCCGAGCTGATGGCGCGCCATCCCCAGGTAGCCCCGTTCCTCCGGCTGCTCGACGTCTGCCTCGACGCCTACCCCGACGTCCTGCGCGGGATCCGGCCGGCCACCGAGGTGCTGTTCCCCGGCGCCAGCATGGATCTGATGGCGGGGATCTACCGCGGCAACCGGGTCTACGACTTCTACAGCTCCCTGGTGGCCCGGTTCGTCGCCGCCGCGGCCCGCGCCAGGACGGCGGATTCCGGGCCAGTGGCCGGCTCCGGTTCCGGGGGCCGTCGACTCGTGCGCATCCTGGAGATCGGCGCGGGCACCGGCGGAACCTCGCATCAGGTGCTGGCCGCGCTGGCGCCGCTCGCCGCCTCCGGCGTGGAGCTGGAGTACCACTACACCGACATCGGTGGCAGCTTCGTCGCGCACGGCCGGCGAACCTTCGGCGCTGAGCACCCCTTCGCCCGGTTCCGCGTCCTGGACATCGAGAACGACCCGGCCGCCCAGGGCTTCGAGCTCGGTGGCTTCGACGTCGTGCTGGCGGTCGGAGCCCTGCACGCGGTCGCCGACATCGACGCGGCGATGCGCCGGGTCCGTGCGCTGCTCGCCGACGACGGCCTGCTCGTTCTCGGCGAGGCGGTCGAGAACCACGACATCATGGCCTGCACCATCGGCCTGTTGGACGGCTGGCATCTGTACCGGGACCCCCAGCACCGGCTGCCCGACTCGCCGCTGCTCTCCGTCGACGGCTGGCGGGCGAGCGCGCTGCGCACCGGGTTCGGTGAGCTCCGCGCCTACGGCGAGGGGCTCACCGCCGATCCGTCCAGCAGCCATCGTCTTCTCGTCATACCGGCCGGCGAGGTGACCGGGCGGGCCCCGTCGCCGGGGCGCGGAGCGCGGGATGTTCAGGCACAGCCGGACTCCGACGCCGTGGAGCGGGCGGTCGCCGAGATCGTCGCGGACGAGCTCGGCGTGCCGGTGACCGAGGTGCGCCCGACCGCGTCGTTCGCCGAGTACGGGGTGGACTCGATCCTCGCGGTGCGGATCGTCGAGCGGATCAATTCCAGCCTGGCCGTCGACATCAACGCCACGGTCATCTTCGACCATCCGTCGGTGCGTGCCCTGGCGGCGTTCGCGCTCGCCCAGGGGGGACGTCCCGAGCCCGCGGCCGCCGAGCCCGTCACGGCTCGTCCCGCGCCCCCGCCCGTTCCGGCGTTCCCGCCGGTTCCCCCCCCCCCTCCGGTTCCAGAGCCCCCGCCGGTTGCAACGCACCCGACCACCGCGGTTCCCGCGCCATCGCCGGCAGCGGCGGCCGGACCGCGCGCCTCGGTGGCGGCGTCCGGCACGTCGGTGGCGGCGGGCCGCGGTGGTGACACGGACGTCGTCGACATCGCGGTGATCGGCCTGTCGGCGCGGTACCCGGGCGCGGCCGACTACCGCGAGTTCTGGCGGAACCTGGTCACCGGCCACGACGCGATCACCGAGATCCCGCCCGGCCGCTGGAACCTCGCCGACCATTTCCAGCCGTGGCCGCCGGCGCCGGGCCGGACCTACTCGCGCTGGGGCGGCCAGATAGCCGACGTCGACCGGTTCGACCCGCTGTTCTTCGGGATCGTCCCCGCCGAGGCCGAGCTCATGGACCCGCAGCAGCGGGTGTTCCTGCAGGAGAGCTGGAACGCGATCGAGGACGCCGGCCTGGACGCCCGTCAGCTTCGCCGGTCGCGGACCGGGGTGTTCGTCGGAGCTCCGCCGTCCGACTACCTGCAGCTCATCCGCGACCGCGGCCACTTCGGCTCGCCCCACGTGTTCACCGGGAACTCGCCGGCGATCCTGCCGGCCCGGGTCGCCTACCACCTCGATCTCACCGGCCCGACCGTCGGCGTCGACACCGCCTGTTCGTCCTCGCTGGTGGCCCTGCATCAGGCGTGCCAGAGCCTGGCGGCCGGTGAGTGCGAACTCGCCCTGGCCGGCGGGGTGACGGTCTTCGCCACGATCGAGCACCACCTGCTCACCTCGTCGATCGGCATGCTGTCGCCGACCGGCCGCTGCCGACCGTTCGACACCGCCGCCGACGGCATCGTGATGAGCGAGGGCGTCGGCGTCATGGTGCTCAAGCCGCTGGCTCGGGCGCTCGCCGACGGCGATCCGATCCACGGCGTGATCAAGGGCACGGGAGTCAACCAGGACGGCCGCACCAACGGCATCACCGCGCCGAGCTCGCGGTCCCAGACCGAGCTGTTGGTCGAGGTGTACCGCCGGTTCGGGATCGATCCGGCGACCATCGGCTACGTCGAGACGCACGGCACCGGTACCCGCCTCGGCGACCCGATCGAGATCGAGGCGCTCAACGCCGCCTTCAGGACCGCTGGGGGCGGCCGGCTCGGTGGCGCCTCCGAGCCCCCGCCAGGTGTCGCGACGGTGCCGATCGGATCCGTCAAGTCGAACATCGGCCACACGTCCCACGCGGCCGGTGTGGCTGGGGTGATCAAGGTTCTGCTGGCGCTGAGCGAGCGGCGTATTCCGCCCTCGCTGCACTTCGACCAGGCCAACGAGCTGATCGACTTCTCGGCGACGCCGTTCTTCGTCAACACGGAGCTGCTGCCGTGGGAGGCGCCGCAGCCGCGCCGCGGGGTCGTCAGCTCCTTCGGCTTCAGCGGGACGAACGCGCACGTCGTCCTGGAGGAGCATCGCGAGACCCGGCCGCCGACCCGCGCGCCGTTCGCGCGGCCGTCCGACCCGGCCCTGGTCCTGCTCTCGGCGGCTACCGAGGACAGCCTCCGGGACGGTGCTCGGCAGCTGCTGCGATTCCTGGACGGAACGCCCTCGGTCGCCCTCGCGGACCTGGCCGCGACCACCCAGCTCGGGCGGGCCTCGCACGAGCACCGCCTCGCCGTCCGGGCCGGGTCCGTCGCCCGGCTGCGGGCGGAGCTCGAGCAGGCGGCGCGTGGGAGCACCGGCCCTGACAGTGTGCGGGGCCGGGTCGACCCCGACCGCCCGGTACCGCCGGCCGAGCGGCTGACCTCCGGGGCTGATCCGGCTGTCGTCGCCGCGGCCTGGACCGACGGCGCCGAATACGACTTCGCCGGGCTGTACCAGGGATCATCGCCGCGTCGGACGCACCTGCCGGGGTACGCCTTCGCCCGCGAACGGTGCTGGATTCCGTCCGCCGACGACCCGAATCATCCGGCACCGGGCCTGCGGCCCCAGCCGGCGGAGCCGGCACCCGGGCCGGTACCGGCAGCAGCCTCGGCGCCGGTGGGCGGGGTGCCGTCCGAGCTGGTCTGGCCGGCGGTGCTGGATCTGGCCGGGACCGAGCTGGGGCTTGCCGGTGACCAGCTCGACCGGGAGGCCTCGTCGGCGGATCTCGGGTTCGACGGCCCCGGCCGGGCCCGGCTCGCCGGCCGCCTCGGCGAGGCACTGGGGCTGGATCTCCCGCCCGGTGTGCTCACCGTGCGGACGTCGCTGCGCCAGCTGGTGGACACCGTCGTGTCCGGCGAGTGGAACCGCACCGTTCCCGTTCCCGTTCCCGTTCCGCTTCCCGCATCCGCATCCGTGCCTGCTCCCGCAGCCGCAGCCGCAGCCGCAGCCGCCGACGTTCCGGCGTCCATGCGCGGGCCTGTGCCGCCGCGGGACCTCACCGCGCTCGCCGAGCGGTTCCTGCTCGACATGCTGGCAGCCGAGGCCCGCATTCCCGCCGATCGAATCCGGCCGAAGGCTCCCCTGCAGGACTACGGCATCGAGTCGGTTCTCATCGCGCGGCTGATGTCCCGGCTGGAGGCGGTGCTCGGACCGTTGCCGTCCACCCTGTTCTTCGAGCACCAGACCATCAGCGCCCTCGCCGCCCATCTCGCGACCACTCGCGCCGACCAGCTCGTCGCGGCGTTCGTCCCACCGGAGCCGGGCCTGCCGGGCCCCGACGCCCGAGCGGGCGCCGCGCCGACCGGGAACGCTGTGCCGACCGGGACCGCTGTGGCGGCCCCGGTCATGCCGACGCCCGTCGCGACGGTGGCGCGGCGCCCGGAGCCGGTGTGGTCGGCCGTGGCGGCGCACCCCGCACGGCCGACGATCGTGGACCGGCCGGATGACATCGCCGTCGTCGGCATGGCCGGGCGTTACCCCGGCGCCGCCGACAACCAGGCGTTCTGGGCGAACCTGCTGGCCGGGCGCGACTGCATCACCGAGGTTCCACCGCAGCGCTGGGACCATTCCCGTTATCTCAGCACCAACCAGGATGAACCCGGCGCAACCTACGCCCGCTGGGGCGGGTTCCTCGACGACGTCGACCGCTTCGACGCCAGGTTCTTCGGCATCGCTCCCCGCGATGCCGACCTGATGGATCCCCAGCAACGGCTGTTTCTAGAAGTCGCCTGGGCCGCGATGGAGGACGCCGGCAGCCCGCCCGCGCGGATCCGCCGTGCCGCCCGCCGCCGCGGCCAGCGCGACGCGGCCGTCTTCGTCGGGGTCACCTACGGGGAGTACCAGGCGGTCGCGGGAGCACCCGTCGCCCCGTACTGGGCGGTGGCGAACCGGGTCTCCTACCACTGCGGATTCGACGGGCCGTCGATGGCCGTCGACACCGCCTGCTCGTCCTCGCTCACCGCGCTGCACCTGGCGTGCGAGAGCCTGCGCCGGGGCGAGAGCGCCTACGCGCTGGCCGGCGGGGTGAACGTCACGATCCATCCGGGCAAGTACCTGCTGCTGGGGTCCGGGCGATGGGCGTCGACCGACGGCCGGTGCCGCACCTTCGGCGCCGGCGGAGACGGCTACGTGCCCGGGGAGGGCGTCGTGGCACTGCTGCTTCGTCCGCTCGCCGACGCCCGCGAGGACGGGGACCGTGTCTACGGCGTGATCCGCGCCACGGCGGTCAACCAGGACGGCCGGACCAACGGGTTCACCGTGCCCAACCCGGTCGCCCAGGCGGCCCTCGTCCGCGACGCGCTGGCGAAGGCGGACGTCGACCCGCGGGCGCTCAGCTACGTGGAGGCGCACGGCACCGGCACGGCACTCGGCGATCCGATCGAGGTCAGCGCCCTGACCGCGGCCTTCCGGGACGGAACCGACGACCGCGGCTACTGCGCGATCGGCTCCGTCAAGTCCGCGATCGGTCACCTGGAGGCGGCCGCCGGTCTGGCCGGGGTGGCGAAGACGCTGCTGCAGCTGCATAACGAGACCATCGCGCCGACGCTGCACGCCGACCCGCCGAATCCCCACATCGACTTCGCCGGCAGCCCGTTCACCGTGGCGCGGGACGCACGGCCGTGGCCGCGTGCCGCCACCGGGCAGCCGCGCCTCGCCGCGGTCAGCTCGTTCGGGGCCGGCGGCTCCAACGCGCATGTCATCCTCGGCGATCCCGTGACCGGCCCCGACGGCCTCGGGAGCGGCCAGCACCCGGCCGCCGCCGGCTCGCCGTGGACGGGGCCGACGCCGGTGCTGCTGTCCGCGCGAGACCCGCAGCGGCTGCGTGAACAGGCCACGAGGCTGGCCGCGTTCCTCGGCTCCCCGGAGGGCCGGCGGCTTCCTCTCGTCGACATCGCCTGGACACTGATGGTCGGTCGGGAAGCCTTCGAGCACCGGCTGGCGCTCGTCGCGGGCACGCATCAGGAGGCGGCCGAGGTGATCGAGGCCTTCCTGGCCGGCACGCCGGACGGCCGGGTGCGCACCGGAGTCGTCGCGGCGCACGTCGACCACGGCGGCGACAGCGAGCCCGACCGGGCCTACCTTCGGTCGCTGCGGGAGGCGGGGCACACCCACCGGCTGGCCGACCTGTGGACGCAGGGCTGGGCCATCGACTGGGAGCAGATCTGGGCGCCGCTGCGAGGACGCGTCGTCAGCCTGCCGACCTACCCGTTCGCGGCCGACCGGCACTGGGTCGAGGGCGACGAGTTCCGCCGCTCCGGAACCCCGGTCCAGGCCTCAGCCCCGGCCCGGCCTCCGGCCCCGGGCCAGATCCCGGCTCCGGCCCGGATCCCGGCCCAGCCCCACTCCCAGCCCCAGGCCCAGAGTCCGATGCGTAACCCGGCCCCGCCCCTGACCGAGGCGCCGACGCCGACGCCGACGCCGACGCCGACGCCGACGCCGACGCCGACGCCGACGCCGATCGTCGGTCGTGGCGACGACGAGGTCCGGCAGGACCTGGTCGCCCAGGTCAAGGCGATCTTCGCGGACCTGACGCGCTATCCGGTCGACGAGCTCACCGAGGACACGAACTTCCTCGACTACGGCTTCGACTCGGTGGTGGTCGTCCGGATGCTCAACCGGGTGATGAAGCACTACGGCGTGCGCATACCCGGAACACTGATCGAGGAGTGCACGACCATCGGCTCCTTCGTGGACCACGTCGTCGCCGGCGGCTACATCGCCGGCAACGACGCGGGCGGGGCAGCTGCCGACGAGATGACCAGGATCCTCACCGCACCGGCGCTGCGCCCGGCGAAGGTCGTTCGGGCTGAGCCGTTTCCCGTCGAGTCGGTCTTCGTCACCGGGGTCACCGGAGTGCTCGGCGGACGGCTGCTGTACGACCTGCTCACCGAGACCTCGGCGCGGATCACCTGCCTGGTGCGCGGCCGGGACGAACAGGCCGCGCGGGAGCGCGTCCAGTACTTCCTGCAGGTCTACGACCAGGAGCAGCTGCTGGTCGACGAGTTCGCGCACCGCGTCTCGGTCGTCCTGGGCGACGTCAGCCAGGACAACCTCGGCCTGAGCGCCGCGGCCCTCGACGAGCTCGCCGCGCACGTGGACGTCACCATCCACGTGGCGGCGCGGACCACACTGGTCACCTTCTACGACTCCCTGAGCGCGGTGAACGTCGACGGTGTCCAGCGGATCATCGACTTCAGCCTGCGGACCCGGCACCGCTATCTCGTCCACGTGTCCAGCTTCAGTGCGCTGGGCGACTGGCAGCTCGACGCGAACCGGCCGTTCACCGAGGATGACCTGGAACTCGGCCAGGGCTACGACCACCTGCCGTACCAGGAGACGAAGTACCACGCGGAGAAACTGATCCGGGCTGCCTCGGAGCGGGGCCTGATGTGGAACATCTTCCGGCCGGGCAACATCATGGGCACCGGCGACACCGGGCGCTATCCGTTCAGCGAGGTGACGGTCAAGGGCGTCTACTACGACCTGATCAGGACGGCCGTCGACACCGGCTACTACCTGGACGCGTCGACGTACTGGGACATCTCGCCGGTGGACTACGTCAGCACCGGCCTGGTGCACCTGGCGCTGCGCCGGCCCAGCTACCGCGAGACCTACCACCTGACGAACCCGGACATCTGCAGTCTGGGCGAGGTCTACCGGATGATCCGCGAGCACGGGTACGACATCGCGCCGTTGAGCGTGGACGAGTACCACCGGCATGCCGTCGAGGCGCTCTTCCGACCCGGTGCCGGCACGATCGGCTCCGCGAACGGGATCGCGAAGGGTTCCGCGAACGGGACCGCCGAACCCTATGCCAGCCAGATGATCGAGATGGTGAAGTACGGCGTCGAGACCTGGGGGCCCGAGCACTACGACCGCAGCACCTACGCCGACTCCACCTACACCCGGAACCTGCTGGGCGCGGCGGGCATCAACTGCCCCACTATCGGTGACCTGGTCACCCGCTATCTGGAGCACTGCGCGGACGTCGGCTACATCCCGCCGCCGAATCGTCCCGCCCCGGCCCGTCGCCCCGCCCTGGCGGAGGAGGGGCGTTGACCGGCCAGACCTGGCCACCCCTGTCGCGGGCGGACGTCGTCGTCTTCCCCGGGCAGGGCTCGCAGCGCCAGGGCATGGGCCAGGACTTCCACCAGCGCTTTCCCGCCGCCCGGGCGGCGTTCGAGGAGGCCTCGGACGCCATCGGGATCGACATCGGCGCGATCTGCTTCACCGACGACCCGCGCCTGCATGTCACCGAGTTCACGCAGCCCTGCCTGCTCACCATGGAGATCGCCGTCTTCCGGGTGCTGGCGGCCGAGTTCGGTCTGGCCCCGCGGTTCTTCGGCGGGCACAGCCTCGGCGAGCTCACCGCGCTGGTGGCCGCGGGGGCGCTGCCGTTCGCGCCCGCCGTGCGGCTGGTACGTGCCCGGGGTGGCGCCATGCAGGAGGCGGTGCCGGCGGACCAGGGTGCGATGGCCGCGCTGATCCTCGACGACATCGCCGAGTCGGGCGCGCTCGACCTGGTGACGGCGGCCGGGGTGGAGGTCGCCAACCACAACTCGCCGAAGCAGGTGGTGATCAGCGGGCTGGCCGGCCGGGTGGCGGGCCTGCGCCCGGTGCTCGCGGACGCGCACCCGGACCTCACCTTCATCCCGCTGCGGATCAGCGTGCCGGCGCACTCCCAGCTGATGCGTCCGGCGGGGGAGCGGTTCTCGGCGCGACTGGCCGAGGTGGCCGGCGACCTCGATGCGCTGCGGGCGGCGTCGGTGGTCTCCAACGCGACCGGCGAGTTCCACGACCCCCGGCGGTTCGCCGCCGACCTCGCCCGCCAGATCACGAGCCCGGTGCGATGGCTGGACGACATGCGCA
Source organism: Parafrankia irregularis (assembly GCF_001536285.1). NCBI lineage: Bacteria > Bacillati > Actinomycetota > Actinomycetes > Frankiales > Frankiaceae > Parafrankia > Parafrankia irregularis. Next base: position 172,869 of record NZ_FAOZ01000016.1, read on the forward strand.
CGCTGGCCGCCGCGGCCGGACCCGGCGGCCACATCGTCGAGGTCGGCCCGCGCGCGGCGTTGGCCTCGTTCTTCCGTGCCGTGGGCGTCGAGACCAGGACGATCACCACGGTCGACGAGGCCTTCGGGCTCGGCTCCGAGCCGGTCCCGCGCGGGGAGCCGGCGGCCCCGGCGGCCCAGCCCGCTCCGGTGGCTCAGCCCGGCCCGGTGGCTCAGCCCGGTTCGTTGGCCCAGGCGCTCCAGCCTGCCCCGATTGCCATGGCGGCCCCGGTGGCGCACGATCCGGAGTTCCCGGGCTCGGCGGCCTGGTGCCGCGCGCACCGGGCACGGATCGCCTATGCGGCAGGGGGCATGGGAGCCGGCGTCGGGTCGGCCCGCCTCGTGCTGCGCATGGCCGGCACCGGGCTGCTCGGCTATCTCGGAACCTCCGACGTTCCCCTGGAGCGGGTCGCGGCCGAGTTGGCACGGCTGCGGGCGGCCCTGCCCGCGCACGCGCCGTGGGGGGCGAACATCACCCGGGCACCCTGGCATCCTCGGCGCGACGAGGACCTCGTCGACCTGCTGGTGCGCGGCGAGGTGCCGGATGTGGAGGTTGCCGGCTTCACCGAGCCCACGGCGGCGCTGGTGCGGCTGCGCCTCGCCGGCCTGCGGCCCGGCCCGGACGGACGTCCCCGCCCGGCGCGGCTGATGCTGGTCAAGGTGGCACATCCGGACGCGGCGGCCCGCTTCCTGGCCCCGCCCCCACCTGCCGTCGCCGCGGACCTGCGGGCACGCGGGCTGCTCACCGCCGAGGAGGTGCGGCTGGGCGCGAACCTCCCGATGGCCGACGACCTGTGCGTCGAGCCCTGGGCAGGTGGTGGTCCTGGGCTGCTGGAGCTGCTGCCGGCTGTGCGCGCGGTGCGCGACCGGGCAGGCGCCGGCGCGGACGCCGCCGCGGGTGGCGGTGTGGATGTGCACCAGGCCGCCGGGCAGGTACGGGTGGGTGCCGCCGGGGGTCTGGGCTCCCCGCGGGCCGTCGCCGCGGCCTTCGCGCTCGGCGCCGAGTTCGTCCTGACCGGATCGGTCAACCAGTGCACCGTCGAGGCGGACACCAGTGACCTTGTGAAGGACCTCCTGGCGAGTGCGGGAGTCGCCGACTTCACCACCGCCCCCGACGTCGACTCCTTCGAGCTGGGTGGCCGGGTGCCGGTGCTGCGGCGCGGCGGCCTGTTCGCGGCGCGTGCCGACCGGCTCGACGAGCTGTATCGCCGGCATGGCGAACTGGCGGCGCTGTGCGCCGAGGACCGCCAGCGGCTGGAGAAGGATCTCTTCCGTTGCAATCTGGACGACCTCTGGCAGGAGTTGTCGGCCGATCCGGACCGCTGGTCGGCCGCCGTGCTCGCCGGCGCCCGTGAGGATGTCCGCCAGCGCATGCTGCTGGTGGTGCGCTGGTATCTCGCGGAGAGCACGCGTCGGGCCCGGGCCGGCGATCCCGCCGAGACGTTGAACTTCCAGGTCCGCGGCGGGCCGGCGCTCGGTGCGTTCAACGACGTCGTCCGCGGCACCCGACTGGCGGGCTGGCGTGACCGGCATGTGGATGAGCTCGCCGGGTTCCTGATGCGCGGCGCCGCCGAGGTGCTCGCCGGCCGCGGCTGACGGGACCGGGCGGGGCTGACGGGACCGGGGCGGGCTGTCCCGGTCCCGTCAGCTCCCGTCGGCCTCGCGGTGCCGGCCGGGCTCGGCTGATCGGCCAGATCCGGTCGGCGTTGAGATGCGGACGGCGGTGAGGACACGGCGTCCGACTCCGTGCTGATCATGACGCGCCTCCTGCTTCCGGTGCCGGTCGTCGCCGTTATCGATCTTCGCGACCCGCGGCGGCTGCTGAAAACCCCTAACCGCCGGTGTCGGGGTTGTCCCCGACACCGGTCCGCTGAGCTGGGGCGCCGGTCGAAATCGGTGACATTCCGGACCGTCGGGCGAACGATGTCTGGGGTCGCTAGGGGTTGGAGCATCGCGGCGGACTTCCGTAGGTTCGGCGCCATTCGCTCCGGGGCCGAGAAAAAGTAGACGGTTCTCAGCCGCCCGTCGTGCGCAACCAGGAGATCCGATGCCAGCCGATGTCTCTCGTCGAAAACTTCTCGCCTCCGCCGGAATTCTCGGCGCGGCGGGTGTGTCCGCGGAGGTTCTCGCCGCCGACCAGGCGGCGGTCGCCGCTCCCGCCACGGAACCGGCCTACGGCGGCGCGACCGTCAGGTCGGGCGATGCGCGTTATCAGGACCTGGTCCGCAGCTGGAACGGCCGTTTCGCCGGCAGTCCGGAGTACGTGCGGATGGTCGGCACGACGGCGCAGGTGGAACAGGCCGTGGCCGAGGCCGTCCGGGCCGGGAAGCGCATCGCGGTGCGCAGCGGCGGGCACTGCATCGAGAACTTCGTCGCGAACTCGAGCGTGCAGGTCCAGATCGACATGGCCCAGATGAACGCCATCTACTACGACCCGGCCCGCACCGCGTTCGCGATCGAGCCCGGGGCGACACTGCGGGAGGTCTACAAGACGCTGTTCACCGGCTGGGGAGTCACCCTCCCCGGCGGAACGTGCCCTGCGGTCGGGGTCGGTGGGCACTTCGCCGGTGGTGGCTACGGCGCCCTCGCCCGCCGGGCGGGAATCGTCCCCGACCACCTGTACGCGGTCGAGGTCGTCACCGTCGACCGTTCGGGAAGCCCGCGCACGGTGGTCGCCACCCGCGAACCGGGTGATCCCAACCGGGAGCTGTGGTGGGCTCACACGGGCGGCGGCGGCGGCAACTTCGGCGTGGTCACGAAGTACTGGATGCGCAGCACCGGCGCGACCGGCACCAATCCGTCAAAGCTGCTGCCGACACCGCCGGCGCGGGCGCGTCTCATCGACTTCGCCTGGCCGTGGAGCGGCCTGGATGTCGCCACGTTCAGCCAGCTGGTCCGGGGCTACCTCACCTGGCATGCGGAGAACAGCGCACCGGACGCCGCAGCCACCCGGCTGAGCGCCAACCTGACCTGCGCCCATGTCAGCTCCAGCCCCGTCGTCGGGATACAGGTCCTGGTGAACCCGGACGAGGCGGACTCCGAGGCGCTGCTCGCGGGCTTCCGCGCCGCGGTCGTCGACCCGGTGCGGGCGGCCCTGACAGTCCGTGAGCGGACCCTCCCCTGGCTGCAGGCCACCAACTACACGGGCTATCCCGACACCGGGGCGGTGGTCGGGCGCCGCAACAAGTCCAAGGGCTCCTACCTGCGGGCGAGCTACACGGACGCCCAGCTCGCCACGACCCACCGCTATCTGACCGCGCCCGGCCTCACCGCGCCCCTGGCCGGCGTCCTGTTCGCGTCCTACGGCGGTCGGGCCAACGCGGTCGCGCCGGACGCCACGGCGACCCCGCAGCGTGACTCGGTCCTGAAGGTGCTGCACACCGTGCACTGGGACGCGGCGACCGACGACGACCGGAACCTCTCCTGGCTGCGCGAGTTCTACCGCGACGTGCATGCCGACACCGGTGGTGTCCCGGCCCTCGGCGGTGTCACCGACGGTTCCTACATCAACTACGCCGACGTCGATCTGGCGGATCCGGCCTGGAACACCTCCGGCATTCCGTGGACGGAGCTGTACTACAAGGGCAGCTATCGCCGGCTGCAGCAGGTCAAGGCGCGCTGGGACCCGCGGAACGTCTTCCGGCACGCGCTGTCCATCGCCCTGCCGTCCTGACGGCCACGGTGGTGCCGGCGGCCACGGCGGTGACGCCGTGGCCGCCGGGGTGACAGCGCTGCCGACAGCGGGCGCGGGCTACCAGGGCACGGACCCCGTCTCGCTGAAGATCCCACCGGTGGGTCCGTCCGGGCCCAGGGTGGCGAGCCGGACGGCGACCGTCGCGCCCTCGGCCGCCGTGCGCGGCGAGGGGAAGCCGACACCGCGGATCAGGTCGGTGTCGCAGCGGCCGGGGTCCGCGGCATTGACCAGGACGTTGTCCTTGCGGAGCTCTTTCGCGTACTGGACCGTGATGGCGTTCAGCGCGGTTTTGGACGGCGCGTACCCGGCCGAGGCGGGAACGTTGGCGAAGGGGCCGGCGGGATCGCCCATGATGGACAACGAACCCACGCTGCTGGAAAGGTTGACGATCCGCGGCGCCGTCGAGCGGAGCAACCACGGGAGTACCGCGTTCGTCACCCTGATCACGCCGAAGACATTCGTGTCGAAGACCGCGCGAACCGAGTCCGGATTCGCCGTGCTCGGGATGAGGGTGTCGATTCCACCTGAGATTCCGGCATTGTTCACCAGGACGTCGAGCCGGCCGAACCGCTCGCCGATGAAATCGGCGGCGATACGGACCGAATCGTCGTCGGTGACGTCGAGTCGCACGAATTGGGCGTCCCCGCCGGCGGCGGAGATCTCGTCGGCGGCGGCGGCGCCGAGCGCGGCGTCACGCGCGCCCACGAGCACGGTGAAGCCTTGCTCGGCGAGCTGCGCGGCGACCTCCCGGCCGATGCCCTTGTTGGCGCCGGTGACGAGTGCTATGCCTGACTTTGTTGTCTCTTCGGCCATGGACCAAGCTCACCATCAGCCTGTCGACGGTTTCAAATACCGTCCAGGTAAGAACCGATACCCTGCGGGTATGGAACGACTCGAGACGCGGGAGCTCTCGTATTTCGTCACGGTGGCCGAGGAGCTGCACTTCGGGCGGGCCGCGCAGCGCCTCAGGATGGCGCAGCCACCGCTGTCGCGAGCGATCCGCCAGCTTGAGCGGCGGATCGGGGTCACCCTGCTGGACCGGACCAGCCGTCGGGTGTCGCTGACCCCCGCCGGCCGGGTCCTGTTGGAGGAGGGCCGCCACGTGCTGGACGCGGTCGCCGCCGCCGAGCGGCGCACCCGGCGCGCGGCCAGCCCGGAACCGGCGATCGTGCTGGCGATGAAGTCCGGCGGCGACGGGGGGCTGCTGCCCGGCATCCTGGCCGCCTACGCCGAGGATCCCGTCGCCGTCGCCGTCGACGTCGTGTTCACGAACGGCCAGCGCGCGGCCATGGTCCGTGACGGGCGGGCCGACGTCGCCATCCTGCACTGCCCGCCGGACGACCCGACCGGCCTCGACTGCGAGGAACTGACGGTGGAGGGGCAGGTGGCGCTGCTGCCCGCCAGCCATCCCCTCGCGGCCCGGGAGACCCTTCGGGTCGCTGACCTGGCCGGCGAGGTCCAGCCCCGGTGGCCCTCGGACCGCACGGACCCGGCGGGCCTGCCGGGCGGGTCCGATCCGTCCGCGCGGACCGGCCTCACCACCTCCGGCGATCCGCCGGTGCCGCTGGCCGGGCCGGTGGTGAGCGACGGCATCCAGCTGATGCAGCTGGTCGCGCTGGGCCGGGTGGTCGCGGTGGTGCCCGAGTCGGTCCGCGGCCACATCCGCCACGACATCGCCTGCGTGCCGGTAGTGGACGCACCGCCGGTGCACGTACTCATCGCCCGGTCGGAACAGAGTCGTTCCAACGCCATCGCGGCGCTGCTGCGGGTCGCCGCGACGGTCGCCGAGCGGCACCAGTCGAGCGGCACTAGCCGATCGGCATGCGGGCGGTCGTGAACAGGTGTGCCAGGTCCTTGCGCCCTGCCACCCGCAGTTTCCGGTAGGTCCGGGTGAGGTGCTGCTCCACCGTGCTGACCGTGATGAACAACCCTGCCGCGATCTCCCGGTTCGTCTGCCCACGGGCCGCTCGCGCGGCGACCTTCTGCTCGGCCTCGCTCAGGGAGGCCATCCGGTCCACTGAGGTCAGGACCCTCGATGACGCCCCGGCGCCGGCGTGACCGCGTCCGGTGCCAGGGCCCAGCTCGGTGTCACGGCGCCGTCTTCCGGCGGGATGCCTGCTGGCGGCAGCGTCGCTGGCCGCGGCGCCCGCGGTCGTACCGGTGTCCCGGGTGCTGGTGGCCCGCCGGCCTGTGGGCGGCACGTTCTCGGCGAGCAGCCGCCGGGCATGCGCCGGCTCCCCGAGCCCGAGCAGCGCCTCCGCCGCGTGGTCGCGCCACGGCACCATCGTCGGGACGTCCGTTCCCCAGCTGCGCATCAGGTCGCCGCACAGCCGGAAGTCGTCGAGCGCCGCGCGGTGCAGCCCGATCGCGATCCGGTGCCGGCCACGAGCCTCCAGATAGTGCAGCCCGAAGCCGGTCTGGAACATGTTCGCCGGGATCGGGTGATCAAGCAGCTCGGAAGCCTCGTCGTGGCGGCCCAGCACGGTCGTCGCCCGTACCAGGACGCCGAGGGGCAGCCCGATGCCGACGCCCCAGTCAGCCACCGTGAACGCGGACAGCGCGCCCCGGGCGAGCCGCCCGGCGGTGTCGGCCTGGCCGAGGCGCATCGCGGCCTCGGCCCGCAGCGCCAGCAGCTTCGCCCCCCAGGTCGGCGACGACTGGACGGAGTCGTTGCGCAGCAGGTTCTCGAACCACCGCCGGGCGCCCTCGGCGTGGCCCGCGTACAGCAGCGCGAGGGCGGCGACGGACGCCGCGGAGATCGTCTCGGGTGGGGACCCGGTCTGCGCCGTACGCCGGATGATCTGCTCGGCCCGCAGCGGCAGCGCGGGATCCGGCCGGCCGCTCAGGACCCGGGCCAGCTGAGTCGCCGCCTCCAGCCGAGGATGGAAGATCGCCGGCAGGCCCCGGGCCCGCTCGTCGACCCAGCGCGGCGACCTGTGCACCAGCTGCCGCGCGACCTCCGGGTAGAGGGACCGCAGCCACAGGTCCATGAAGCGGATCTCGATCCGCGTCGAGGTGTCCGGGTGTTCGTCCTGCCCGACGAGATCGGCGAGTAACGTGGTCGCCTCGTCGAACCGGCCGTGCCAGAGCAGGAACTGCGCTGCCGTGGTGGCCTCGGCGGCGGACAGCCGCCCCACGCGCGCGGCGTTGACCAGGAAGGACAGATGCCGGACAGAGTCCCGCGGGCTCTGCCACCAGTCGAGCGCCGCGAGTTCGGCGGTCAGCGAATCGCGCTGTGGTCCGTCCGCTGCCCGCAGGGCCAGGCGCAGGAAGGCCGCCGCGAGCGTCGGGTCGCCGTCGTTGCAGGCCTCGCGGGCCGCGTTCTCCAGCACCGGCACGGCCCACGGTTCCAGCTCGCTGTCGGCGTCGAGCAGATGCTGGGCGACGACGGTGGCGGAGCAGCCCTCCGCGTTCAGCAGGACGGCCGCCCGCGAGTTCAACCGGCGCCGTTCGGCGGCGTCCGTGCTCGCGAGCACCGCGTCCTGCGCCGCCGGATGCCGGAACAGGCCGCGGGCGGTCAGTATGCCGGCGGTGTGCAGCGCGCGGAGCGCCCGGACCACCCCGGGCTGGCCCAGGCCGGTCAGCTGGTCGAGCAGGCGGGGGGTGGCTGACCGGCCCAGCACCGCGACCGAGCGGGCGAGTGGGGTGGTGAGACCGCCGATCCGATCGAGTGTGGTGAGCACGGCGAGCCGGAAATGCTCGCCACCCGCGGGCGCCGCGCGCTCACCGGTCCGCGGGTTGTCAGGCCCAGGGCCGCAGGCCTGGCTGTCGTCAGCCGACCGGCCGTTGATCTGCTGGTCGTCGATGAGCGCGTGGACGAGTAACGGACTCCCGCCGGTCACCTGATGCCAGGTGGGCGCGAGACGGAGGCCGGCGATCGGGCCGAGCTGGTGGCCTACCACCGTGGCGACGCCGTGATCGGTCAGCGGTGCGAGCCGGAGCACGTCACCGTCCTGGCGGCGCCGTACCTCGTCCAGCGCCGCGGGGTCGGCGGGGGCGGCATCGGCGCAGACCGTGAACAGCATCGCTATCCGGGCCGCTCGCGACCTGCGGAGCAGGTGGACCAGGATCGTGAGTGACTCCCGGTCGGCATGGTGCGCGTCGTCGACGATAAGGAGTATCGGCGTCGAGGCGCTGGCGCGGACCAGGTGCGCGCACCAGGTGTGGGTGACGTACCACAGAGCACGGTCGACGTCCCTGGCGTCGGGCTCCCGGTCGGCCAGGGTGGCCGTGATGGCCGCGCCCAGCGCGGCGCCGGGCGGTCCACTGTCACCGGGAAGCAGTTGACTGACTATCCCGAAGGGAAGAGCGCGCTCGCGGTGTGCCCCGTCGGCCGTGAGGACGCGGAAGCCGCGGGCCTCGGCCTGGCGGGCGAGGCCCGCGGCCAGAACGGATTTTCCGTGGCCAGCCGCGCCCTCGATGACCGCGACCCTGATCGGCGAGTACCGGTCGAACGTGAGCAGTGCGCTGAGCCTGGCGTTCTCGCGGTCTCTTTCGACCAGTGTGTATCCGGTTGTCAGGTCGTGGTGGGGGGCGTCCGGTCGGGGCACAGCTCGGTCGTCCTCCTGCATCAGTGCGCGTTCCGCGGGTGACTTCGGTCCGGTCGAGCCCTTTACCTACGAGACATGCGGAGTTCGTCTACGCGGGCGATCTCACGCAAATTACGGCATAACGTTCTGACCTTACCGCAGGAACACCGTCGCTACTGCCAAAGAATAAGGAAGTGGCCGGCTGCGGATACGCGACTCTTTCTTGACGGCGGGTCCGGACGGTGTTAGCCGCTCCGCTGTCGTCGGTGGCGGGTCCCCGGTGATCGACACGGCGCCTGCCCTGGTGGGTGGACTGCCCGTGCGGGTGAATGTCCCCTGCCGTGGCCACTGCGGCCCCCGGGGGTCGGTGCTGGATCTCCGGCGGCGTCGGCAGGAGCTTTCCCGGTGTGTGCGCTGAGACATTAATCTCAGCGCCCTGGTCGGGGAAGGGGTTTTCGCTGATTGTCATTTCTGTCGGCTTCCTATCCGGGGTGTGTACCATGCTCGTGCCGTCCGGTGCTGTTCGCGAAGCAAGCGTGGCGGATTCCGGGCCGACTTCCGCGGCGGGCGCACTTCGCGCGCGGTGGCGAGTCGGCGACCCGGGGTGGGGGTGGTTCACGGTGGCCGGGACGGGCTCGGCTCGGGCGCAGGAGTCGCCGCCGCGAGGCCGGCTTGGGCCGGTGTGGGCGGTTGTAGGTACGGATTAAGCTTGCGTCACAAAAGATCTAAATAATTAGTGTTAGGGTCGATTCGTGGCCGATCTGACGACGAATACTGACGCGCTCCGCCCCGCGGAGGCCGTTCCGGCGGGCGACAACGTGGACGGGCTCGGCACCGAGGCGGCGCGACGTCGCGCCGACCGGCGCTGGCTCGGCCTCGAGCTTCTCGACGTGGCCGACTCCGGTCCGGCGGCGGCCGGTGATTCGGCGGCGTTCCTGACGACGCGGGCCGAGGTCACGATGGAGGAGCGTCACCTCACGCAGCTTCAGCGCATGTACGGCGGGATGGGCCTCGCTCTCGTCGGCGCGCTCGTCGAGGAGACGGCCGCGCGTCCGCTGCGATGGGCGACGACCCAGTTCGTGGGCTCGCCCAGGCACGGTGAGCGTCTCGATCTCGTCGCGGAGGTCCTCGCGGCGGGCCGCCGGACCTCGCAGGTGCGAGTAACCGGCACTGTCGCCGGGCGGGTCGTGCTCACCGGTCTCGGTGCGGCGGCCGAGGCCAACCCGGAGATCCCGGGCGGGACACTCCCGGTGATGCCCGCCTTCCCCCCGCCCGAGGACTGCGAACCGGTCAGGCTGCGGTTTCCCCCGTCCACCCCACCCGGCTTCTTCGGCCGCGTCGAGATACGCCAGCCCGCCGGTGCGGCAGAACCGCGGCTACGGTTCTGGATGCGCTTCGGTGGCCGCCCGGCGACCCGTCCGGCGATGCTGGCACTGGTCGCCGACTCGGTGCCGACGATGGTGATGGGCGCACTCGGCAATCCCGGATCCGGGTCGAGCCTGGACAACACGATCCGGGTCGGCTCCGCCCCGGACAGCGAGTGGGTGCTGGTCGACGGCATTCCCGATCAGGCGGCCGACGGCTACGGACACGGCTCGGTACGTCTGTGGTCGCCCGACGGCTCCCTCGCCGGTGTCGGCAGCCAGACCGCGGCGCTGTGGTTCTACCGGAAGGGATGACCACGGGCACCGCGGGAGAACATCCTGGCGGCCCAGCCCAGCCCAGCCCAGCCCAGTCCGAGCCGGGCCGGAACCTCACGGTTCGGGGATCTCGAAGTGTTCGTCGCGGAGTTCGAAGGCGCGTTTGACGCCGTGTTGGGCGCGGACTTTGACGAAGTTGTATTCGTTGTCTTCGAAGGTGAGGTTGGTGCCGTAGGCGTGGAAGAGGTAGCTGAGGACTTCTTCGCCTTGGTAGCCCTGGAGTTGTTCGACGAGGCGGAAGGCTTC